>CAYOFM010000001.1:0-25653 GCA_964403365.1 uncultured Candidatus Saccharibacteria bacterium
TAAGTTTATACTGCGTGATACGGCTATTAGGAAATTGGCAGAGATTAACGAGTATGAGCATAACGGAGAAATGCATAAGTTTACCAATAAGGATATTGCAGATGCAGTGGATGAACTAAATAATATACCATTTGAGGGGTTAATTGATACATCTCGTAAGATTTATTCGATGATTATGCCAACCTCTGGCGGGAAAACAATTAAAGTTTCTCATAATAGTAAAAATGTTTCTAAGAGCTTACGTTTTATTGATTTTAATAATCCTAAAAATAATGATTTTGCTGTTACTGTTGAGTTTGAAGCTATGGGTAAGAAAGGTATTCGTCCTGATATTGTAGTTTTTGTTAATGGTATTCCTTTTGCTGTGATAGAGAATAAGAAAGCGTCTGAATCAATAGAAAAAGCTTTAAGCCAGCTAAATAGAAACCAAGGGGCTGATTACTGCCCAAAGCTATTTGTTTATCCGCAACTTTTAGTTGGGGCTAATAAAGAAGAATTGAAATATGGTACAACAGGTACATTAAACAAGTTTTATGCTAACTGGAGAGAAAGGGGAGTGGATGAAGTAAAATTAAAAAATAAAGCTAAAAAGATTATTAGTAAACCAATCAACGAAAAAACTTATTATCAAATTTTAAGTGATTTAAACGGAGCTACTTTTGGACATAAACAGCAAACCAGTCGCACACCAACCCCGCAGGATTTATCAGTGATGGCTATATTTGAAAAAACTAGGTTACTTGATTTAGCTAAGAATCATATTTTATACGATGCTGGTATTAAGAAGATAATGCGTTATCAGCAGTATTTTGCTATCCAAAAAATACTGAAACGAGTTGATCAAAAAGAAGAAACAAAAAAAGGAGTAAAGAGAAAAGGTGGTATAGTTTGGCATACACAAGGGTCTGGCAAGTCTTTGACTATGGTAATGTTTGTAAAAGCTTTGATCGAGAATCCAGACATTATCAATCCAAGAGTACTAGTAGTAACTGATAGAAGGGATTTAGATAGGCAGATTAAAAAAACTTTTATAAACAGTGGGCTTAAAAAAGATACTATCCAAGTAAAAAGCGGGGAGCATTTATTGAGCTTAATCCGCAAAAATGATTTACGCGTTGTAACTACATTAATAGATAAGTTTCATTCAGCTAGCAAAAAGAAAACTGTTTTTGAAGATTTAGATGAGAACATCTTTGTTTTAATTGACGAAGCTCATCGTGGCCAACATGGGATGGCTAATTTAGAAATGAACAAAATGATTCCGAATGCTTGCTATATCGCTTTCACAGGTACGCCATTACTTAAAAAAGACAAATCTAGGCAAAAGTTCGGCTCTTTTATTGATAAATATACTATTGATGATGCCTTAGATGATAAAATTATACTACCTTTAATTTACGAAGGTCGTTATGTTGATTTAAAACAAGACAAAAAGGAAATAAACAGGCAATTTGATAGATTAACAGATGGATTAGGTAAAAAATTGAAAGATCAATTATCAATTAACACAGAGAAGAACATTATTAAGAATAACCCACATAGAATTTTTGAGATTGCTTTTGATATTGAAAAACATTATTCAAAAATCTTTTCAGGGACTGGGCTAAAGGCACAGATTGTGGCTCCTTCAAAGTTTTCTGCTATGCTTTTTCAAAAGTATTTTGCAGAAAATAGCAAAATTAATACAGCTTTGGTTATTTCTGATGAGAATGGAATTATTGATGATAAAAATGAACACAGAAAAGAAGTTGAAGGATACCTAAGAGATATTAAAGAAAAATATAGAAGCTTACTTTCTTATGAGAAAGATGTTATTAATAGCTTTGTGTATAATGATGATGGGGTAGAGATTTTGATTGTGGTGGATAAGCTTTTGACTGGTTTTGATGCCCCTAGAAATACAGTATTGTATTTAGCTAAAGAATTAAGAGATCATAACCTATTACAAGCTATTGCCAGAGTTAATAGATTGCATAATAACAAGGTTTTACCAAAAACTAGTGGGTATATTATTGATTACTCTGAAAATGCACAGAACATAAAGACAGCAATGCAGTTGTTTGGTAATTATGACGAAGAAGATGTAGAGGGAGCTTTGATTAATGTACAAGATAAGGTCGATGAGCTGGAAGCTGGTTATAGCGAGCTACATGAAATTTTCAAAACCGTTAAAGGAGATGACGAAGCATATATCCAACAGTTATCAGACGAACCATTACGTAAAGAATTTTATGATGCTTTAAATAAGTTTATAAAAAGTTTTAATGAATGTATGGTTTTGCAAGGTTTTGTACATGAGTTTAATCATCTTGATGTTTATAGAAAAGAGTTAAAGAAGTTTATGGAACTTAGAAAGATTGCTAGCGTGCGTTATGCTGAAAGAGTTGATTTTAGCCAGTACAAGCAAGCATTGATTAAAATAATGGATAATAATATAAAAGCAGAAGAAGCCGAGCTTTTGACTAAACAAATTACTATTACAGATAAGAAAGCTTTTGATCAAGTGATTGAAGAAATGGGGTCAGACGCATCTAAAGCAGAGGCAATCGCAGCCCAAACCGACAGAATCATAACTGAAAAACAAGAAGCAGACCCTGTATTTTACAGAAGATTTTCTGATAAAATAAGTGGTATTTTACAGAAAATGAGAGATAAAAAAATGGCTGATATTGAGGCATTAAAACAGTTAAAACTAATTGACGATGAAATGAATAGTAAAAAAGATGATGAAATACCAGCTAAGATAAAAAAAGAGAAAGGAGCAGATATTTTTTATCGTAATTTACAGGATGATTTCATACTGCATGATGTAGGTGATGAAAAGTTTGAAGAGATAATTTTGGAAATGTTTTTTGTATTAAAAAAAGAAGCGATTGTTGATTGGTACAGAAACAATGAAGTCAAACGAGTAATTTATAATAAGTTAGATGATTATCTTTACGATAATATAATCAAAGGAAAAGGTATAAAACTTACAAAAGAAGAGGCGAAAAGTATTATTGACAAAACTATCAAGCTAGCAACAGAAAACTATTCAATTATATAATCATATCTATGGAGGAACAAACTTTTACTTATGGAAAGTATTCTTACCAATACTTTCTACTTAGAGAGCAACGTAAAACAGTGAGCTTGATTGTTCATCCGAATCTTAAGATAGTATTGAAGTGCCCAGCTATTTACAGCGAGAAAAAGATACAAAAGTTTCTTAAAGGCAAATGGCGTTGGCTAGAGAACCAGATTAAATATTTTAAGAAGTATCAAAAACAGATATTAACTAAAGAGTATATCTCTGGCGAAAGTTTTTTGTATCTAGGCAGACAGTATAAACTGGTTGTTAAAAAGGGAAAAGATGATAAGATAAGCTTGAAGCACGGTAGGCTGTTATTATCCACAACTAAGAATGTGGCTAATAAAAAACATAATAAAAAGATGTTACAGGATTGGTATTACCAAAGAACAGAAAAGATCTTTAAAGAGGAGTACGAAAAAATGTTAAAATATTTTAAATATGATTTTCAGCCGAAACTAATTACTAGGGAGATGAAGAAAAGATGGGGTAGTTTTTTAAATCATAAAAAGATAATTCTTAATCCTAAATTAATCCAAGCACCGAAAGAATGCATTGATTATGTTATTACCCACGAGCTGTGCCATATGAAGTATAAAAATCACGATGCGAAATTTTATAGGGCTTTAAAAAAAAGAATTCCTAACTGGAAAGAAATTAAAGAAAAGTTAGAGTTAAGATTTTTGTAAGGAATGTAAAGTTTGTATGCATTACGAAAAAGATGTATACAAACTATGCAAATAGAAATAAGTAAAAATATATAAAATTTATGGAGGATTTTGAGGGAGGTTTGGGGGAGAAAATAAAGAAAGCTGATTATCTGATGACGCAGAAAAGATATTCAGAGGCGATTTTTGAGTTGAAAAAAGCACTTGATATCTTTTCTGAACAAGATTATTTATATTATCTTTTGGGTATAGCCCGTATGAAATGTGGTAGATTTTTCCTAGCTAAACAAGCTTTGGAAAAAGCAAACATGTTGTCACCAAAACACTCTGAAAATTTAAGGTCGCTGGGCTGGGCAAAAGTAATGCTTAGTGAGTTTGAAGAGGCAAGAAAAGATTTAAGAGAGGCCATAAGCCTAGATATGACAAATACTTTAGCTTACTTGGATTTAGCTATGAGTTATTTTAATTGCCTCGATTTTAAACAGGGTTTTGAGTGGCTAGAAAGGGCAAAAGCATTAGATCCACAAGATCAGTTTGTTTTGGAAAATTATAGAATTGCTAAAGAAACGGAGAAAGAGACACTAAGTTATCCTAAAGCAAAGTTAGCTGAATTAAAAAAGAGGCGCTTAGATCCAAAATTTCAAAAAGAAATGCGCTTAGCTATGTTGGAAGAGTTTTTGCAAAAAGGTATTACATCTAAAGATGAAGCCGATGAGATTGTAGAAGAATTGAAATTAAATGGACTTTCAGCTGGGGCTACCCTACTTAAGGATGGCGATGCCAGTGAGGAGGAAATTAAAATTGCTAACGAGTATATTAAAATGCACAACGAGGTAGAGAATCTTGAGATAAAATTAACCAAAGAGGAAGAAAATGAAATAGGCGAAAGATTATTTTCTGACAAAGCGTCTTTATCAGAAACAAAAAAATGCATTTTACGTTTGGCACATCAAGGTACAGAACAGTCCTTAGAACTTTTAAAAGATTTTGAAAAAAGCCATTCGGGTCAATTAAAAATTTGGGCTGAAATGGCAACACAAGAGTGCCAATCTTTTTTAGAAGTAGAGAAAGATAGGGGTTAGCTCTGATTGATTTAAAAATTGAAAGATAAATCAAAAAATAAAATTATGGATGAAAAAAGATTAAAAGAATTTATTGTTCGAGCTAAGCAAAATACTTATGCCTCCAGCGGGGAAGGAGGGGAGTTGGTTTTAGCCGATGGATCAAAAGAGCTAGTGTTTGAAGATGGTGCCTTGAGATACAGAGATAGGTATTTTGGCTCGCGTAATTTTGCGGGGCAAGAAGTTATTTTTGAGAATAAAAAAGCAATTTGGGGGATGAACTATTATGGCCAGATGGTTGCCAGTACTATTTACACAAAGCGGGTTTATAAATTTTTACAAAAAGCTTTAAAAATGGTTTCAATAAAAGAGCTGTTTCGCGGGCCAGCTGAGTTTTTTGAGGGTGATTTACGATATGTTAATGCTTCAGAGGGAGAATTAGCATCTTTTACAGGATTTGAAATGATTTATTACAAAGGGAAGCAAGTTTATCAATTATACTATCACGGCGGGTTTATTAAAAAATAAGATGAAAAAAGTAATTTTAATAACAAGTAATCAGAATAAGTTGAGGGAATTTGAAAAAATTCTAGGTTTTAAAATAAGGAACATAAGTTTGGATCTGGATGAAATCCAGGCAGTGAATGTGGAAGATGTAATTGAGCATAAAACAAAACAGGCATTTGAGAGAGTAGGGGAGCCAGTACTTTGCGAAGATACAGGATTATACTTTGATGCTTGGGGTGGCTTGCCTGGCGCTTTAATTAAGTGGTTTGATAAAACCATTGGTTATAATAATTTGTGTGGGTTATTGCAGGAAAACAGAAAAGCAAGAGCTGAGACAGTAATTAGCTATTTTAACGGGACAGACTACCTTAGTTTCAAGGGGGAGACTTTGGGTAGTATTAGTCTATCTCCGATGGGCACCACTAACTTTGGTTGGGATCCTATTTTTATCCCAGACGGTTTTAGTAAAACCTTTGCCCAAATGACGGCAGAAGAAAAGAACAAAATATCAATGAGAAAAATTGCCTTGAAAAAATTCAGAGATTTTTATATAAAATAAGAGTTATTTAAAATAAATTTATTATGAAGGAGAGTGTTAATACGATTATTCAAAATTCGGCGGGTAAGTATTTACTACAAATGAGAGATGGAACAGAGGGTATTTGCCATCCATTACAATGGAATTTTTTTGGTGGTGGTATGAAAAATAGTAAACCATTAGGAGAGGTAGCTAGAGAATTAAAAGAGGAATTAGGAATAGAAAGCAATGCAGAGGACTTTGATTTAGTAGGCGATATCGCAGTGGGAGACTCTAAAGTGTATATTGTGAAGTATAAAAAAGAAGTAAATTGGCGTGATTTTGAGCTTTTTGAAGGTGCTGGAGTTGGGTATTTTACCAAACAGGAGATGTTAAAAATTAACATCACAGAAAACACCAAATCAATTATTGAAAAATATTTAGGAAGATAATAGTTAGCTCTGATTGATTTAGAAGTTGGGAGGTTTGGAAAATAGTACAGCCCAGGGTATCCATGTGATACTCTGGGCTGTTTAGTTGGGAGGTGTTGGGGTGTGTTAGACCCTGACAGTCTCCGGTTTGGGATTTTGCGAGGGGGCCGATATCTTGACTGATTTTTCCAGAATATCGACCATTTTGGCTATGATTGTTGTGACGGCGATGTCATGCAGTAGCGTGAGGCCGTCAGCATGCTTATTAAGCCACGTACCACAGTGTACTATATACAATGAGGTACCAGGTAGACTATTTCCCCAGCCTTTGCCTTGCGCAGCAATTCGCCCCAGCGTTTCATGTCTGAGGTGTGCTACTTTCGCATAGACAGTTGGAGCAATCTGCTGATACAGATCTTGAGCATCTATATGCAGTCCTTGCTCATCAAGGGCGGAAGGATGAATATCAATACTACTGATAACATCCTCTGCAATGCGACGGACAAGGGACTTCTTCTTTTTTCCCATTGTTGAACCCTCCTATGTTGCGATTCGGTATTACCTACAAACACAATGATGATACCTTAACATACTAGTTAATATCTGTCAAGTTTTTTTGGTGTTGCAGTTCGGAGCAGAATGTACCCCCAAACAAGAAAGGAGGGGATGTTTAGAAAACATGCAGTCAGTTTTGTTTATTAATCTTAAACGATCTAAAAAAGTAAGGAGCTTCAGAAAATGAGAATTTTGATCGTACCAATGGTGTTGTTGATATCTGTGTTTCTAACATGAGACAAATCCAGAAATCGAAAAAGTCATCACTTCTGCCCTTAATGCAACCTACACTGCCCTAATCAGTGGCGATATGCAAAAACTCCAAAGAGATTTAGAGGGATTGTATGGCGACGAGGCATTAGCTTTGCAGGCGTTTAATCGTCCAAAGGGTATAAGGGCAACATCAGACTTGCGCGGTTTTACTTACGAAGAAGTCAGTGCTGATTTCACTTTCCATTATAGTGATAGTGAGATTGCAGAAGAAAACGCTGTAATAGTAATGACCGAGGATAACAAAGAAAAGTCCTCCATTAATGGAGAATCAGTGATTTCTTTAGAACAGATCAAACACCAATTCATTCTTGAAAAGCGTGATGGCAGATGGCTTATCGTTGGAGACCTTTTTCTTAATGGCCAGCAACCTGAAATTTCAGATGGCAAGGCAGTACCTCCTATTAAGGGAGAGATAGACGATAGTCAAGTAGAGAATATGGCTCCGGCTGGCAATCCAATGATGTATAATAGGAGTCGTGCAGTGTCATATGCTCGACAATGGGCGTATTCCCATAACTGGCGTTATCGTAGGCAGCCATTGGACTGTACTAATTTTATTTCTCAATGTCTTAAGGCAGGTAACTGGTTTTATGTGGGGTGGGGGCATCCAGGTTCGCGTGCTAATCTTAATCAATGGTGGTATACTTGGTTCACACAAACTTATACATGGGTTAATGCTAATGATTGGTCAATATTTACGCTAAGACGGCCTCGTGGTGTTCGTATTCCATTTGCAAGGAATTTGAAACTTGGAGATATCGTCCAGATTGACTATACACGAAATGGCGTAATGAACCATTCACTGATAGTCACTAAAAAGGTTGGGAATGAAGTCTATGTATCAGCCCATACACAAGCAAGATTAGACAAAAAGTTGGCTGACATAGAAAGAAGTTATTCAAGCGCCACTTTTCATTATGTGAGCATATTTGACGCCTTTTATTAAGGCATAAGCAAAATGTTCATTTTCTATTGGGTATGTTGTATCAGATTTTATCTAATGCAACATACCCAATATTTCATTAAAAAACTATAAATTAAGAAATTTTTTTAGAAAATTACTATGAAAATTATTACAAAAAAAATAACCCTCTCTTTATTGGGTATAACGATAATTTTAGTTATCACGAGCTTGGTTATAATCAATTTAAAGTTTGACAATCCGTTGTGCCTTGATAATTTAGATATTCGTTGTAAGATCAAGAACGACTATATGGTAAAACATATACAGAAGGCAAATTTTGGCGGACAAGTGTTTTGTGCTCATACAGTAATGGGCAGTGATCAAGCTGGAGAAGTAATTACAGAGTATTTATGGGCGTTCTGCAGTGAATATATTGTAGAAAATGATGAATTAAAACAAGAATCAGGCTCAAGACCACCAGTTGTACTTACAATTGAAAGCATAAAAAACAGCTATCTCGTTTTCAAGCATGAGCTTCCTGGAGATGGGAGCATGTACATGGAAGATATAAAAAGAATGTTCTCAAAGTATATCCTTGAACGTAAACTATTTTTTGTACCTTCTATTTTTGATCGTGCAGATAGCCGTAAAATTATTAGTAGATTAATCAACGAATCAAAAAGAAAGGCACAAATTCACTTTGGTTTAGAATAGTTATTAGCAATGAACATAAAAAAAATGCTTAATGTTTGAAAGGATTGAGTTAATCAAACAAAATAAAAACCCTTATTTCATTTACGGATTTGAAACAGGGGCAAATCAGAGAATTGGTTCTCATGATAACATAGAGATAGATTTAAAATTATGAAAAAACAAGACAAATGGAAAATCGTAAAACGTCCTGGTTATTCTGGTAAACATCGTGATGTTTTACATATTAAATATGATGAACAGCATGGCAAAGGCAATTGGCGAATCGCTTGGGTTATACGGGGCAAAATTTTTAATAGAGAAGAGATCCTTCTTCTCTATGAAGATGCTTATTATTATTTTTTAAAAAATAATCCGAAAATAATTAATCAATTAATAAAAGAAGCAAGAGATATTTATGATGATGCTCCTAGCAATGTTAATTCTGGTATAAATTATACTAAGCAAGAGACAAACCGAACGCATTATCAAGATATAGCTATTCGTCGTTGTATTTTGCGTTTCGGTTTTAAATTCCAAAGTAGAAAACTCATTCAAATACGCGATATAAAAGGGAAACACCCTTTAAGTCTTGTTCTTTCTCCAGGACACATTCCTTTTCATATGCCTGAATTTATAAAAAAACCGGAGCTTACTGGTTGGTGGCAGGCAGGAAGTATTGAAAGCTTCTACCAATCTAATAAAGTTTTGCAAAGTAAAAAGTCATACAATAAAACACTCAACCATTCGGAGGGCCATTCTGATTCTTTGTAGTTTTATTATTATTTCAGGGGGTTGGATTAAACGTCTATAATTGTGATACAATTATAGTTTTTTATTGTAATTTTTTTTGGGGGGAGCTTGAAGAAAAGGGAAAAATAGGGCAGAATAGAGAAAAGTATGGTTGAACAGATAAAAATCAAAAAAGTGGGGGAGGGTGATGTGGATGCGGATGTGGAGTTTTTGTTTGGGTTGAGGAATGAGCCAACGGTTTTTGAGTATGCCAGGAATAATCGACCGGTTGAGAAAGCGGAGCATTTGGCTTGGATAGAGGGGATTTTAACAGGGCAAAGTAATAAAACATTGTTTATTGTTGAGTTTGAGGGACAAAGAGCTGGGCAAATACGATTTGATAAACTAGAAAATGGTGTTTTTGAAATAAGTATTGCCTTGGCGCCAGATTTTCGGGGTAGAGGAGTTGGTAAAAAGGCTTTACAACTAGGTGTAGAAAAGGTTAAATTAGAACAAAAGGCAGAAAAGATTATAGCTGTAGTTAATAAACAGAATATAGGTTCGTTGCGGTTTTTTGAAAAAGCCAACTTTATTTTACAAAACCAAGAAGGCGATTGGCTTACTCATATTTTAGAAATTTAATGAATAATAAAATAAACAATTTTAAAATAGCTGGAAAAGAAATTGGCATAGGTCAACCTGTTTTTGTTATTGCTGAGCTTTCAGGTAATCATAATGGTTCACTTGAGAAAGCCAAAGAAATGGTTAAAACAGCTTGCCAGGCAGGGGCTGATATTATTAAACTACAAACCTATACAGCTGATACTATGACTATTGATTTAAACGAGAAATGGTTTCAAGTTAATGTTAATTCTGCGTGGAGTGGCAAGACACTACACCAGCTTTATGGAGAGGCTTTTACACCGTGGGAATGGCATGGGGAACTTGAAAAGATAGCCAAAAGTTACGGTAAGCCTCTTTTTTCAACTCCTTTTGATACAACTGCTGTTGATTTCTTAGAGAAAATGAATACGCCGGGTTATAAGATTGCTTCTTTTGAAATTGTTGATATCGAATTATTAAAAAGAGTAGGACAAACTAAAAAGCCAGTTATTATGTCCAGGGGTATGGCATCGCTTGAAGAAATGGAATTAGCTGTTAAAACCTTAAAAGAAAATGGCACTAAAGATTTGGCTATTTTACAGTGTATTAGTTCTTACCCTGCCTTGCCTGAAGAATTAAATTTAAAAATGATTCCTGATATATCAGAAAGATTTGGGGTAGTGAGCGGGCTATCAGACCATAGCTTAAGTATTTCTGCGCCAGTGGCTGCGGTTGCTTTAGGGGCTAGTATTATTGAAAAGCATTTTATTATAAACAGAAAACAGGGCGGGCCTGATGCTAATTTCTCATTAGAGCCAGAGGAGTTTAAACAAATGGTTAAACAAATTAGAGAAGCGGAAAAAGCCATGGGCCAGGTGCAATACGGGGTAGGGGAGCGAGAAAAAGAAAACATTATTTTCAGACGTTCTTTATTTATAGTCAGGGACATAAAGCAGGGGGAGGGATTTACTAGGGATAATCTTTGTTGTATTAGGCCTGGTTATGGTTTAGCTCCAAAGTTATTACCCCAAATTTTGGGTAAAACAGCCACTTGTGATATAAAAAAAGGGACCCCTTTAAAACAAGAGTTTATTCAATAGTATGATAGAGAAAAAAGATTTAAAAGTTTGTATGTTTCTACAGAGAAAAGCCGCCTTATGGGGGCATGCTTTGGCTTTGGAGTTAAAAGAACTAGGGGTGGCCCAGTTTAGTGCTTATGCTTCGCCTTTTAGGTCTGCTGAGTTTTTAAGAGCCCAGCATGATATTGCATATCAACCATTGTTAGTAGATGAAGAAATAATAGCAAATTTTAAAGATGAAAAGATTGATTTTACTTTTTTAAAAGATATGGAAGAAAAATATGGCATGCCTAATCTTTGGCACTATATTTTTATGGATAGATATTTAATTATGAGTAAGGCAAAAACTTCTTACGAACCTTCTTACAATTACCATGAGATGCTTCAGATATTGCAACTTCGCCTTAGGGCAATTGTAAAAATGTTAGAAGAGACGAAACCTGATGTGATGATTTTTTCATCTATTGCTACAATGCCTTCTTTGTTATGCTATCAAATATCAAAAAAAATGGGCATAAAAACAATGCAGGTTGCTTCTACTAGAGTAGGTAAAAGAATTGGCGTTATGGAGGGCTTGGAAGAATATACATCTGTCCTGTCAGTTTTTAAAAGCATACAAGCAGGTCAAAGAGAGCGTAAATATGAGGCAGAGGCTTTAGGTTTTTTAAAAGAGTTTAGGCAGGAGAAGAAAGCAGCCTACACAGTATTTCAACTATCACATTCTAAGTTTTTACCAAAAAGGGTTTATAAGGCATTGGTTCATATAATTAGACGTACATTTAGGCACTCTACTACAACAAGAAAAAACGACTACATGGAAGAGGATAATGTAAACTATTTCAGAAAGCGTATTACCAAAAAGATTAATACTTAGAGGGGATATGATAAATTATTTAAAAAGCCAGATTTTAGTAAAAACTATGTATTTTTTCCATTGCATGTTGAGCCAGAAGCAGCCACTCTTACCTTAGCTATTTATAATATCAATCAGATAAATTTAATTCGTAATATTGCCCTTTCTCTCCCTATAGATTATAAGCTTTATGTTAAAGAACATCCTTGTATGATAAATACAAGGAAACGCTCGTATTACAAGAAGATATTAAGAGTACCGAATGTAGAGTTAATAGATTGCAAAACACCATCTGTTGATTTAATTAAAAACGCTAAACTGATTACTACTATTACCGGAACAGTTGGCTGGGAGGCCACACTGCTTGGCAAACCAGTCATTACCTTTGGCAATGCTTTTTATAATATCTTTTCGTTTGTTAAGCGTTGCGAAAACATAGAAAAATTGCCCTCTTTAATAAAGGATAGTTTGCATCATTTTAACTATAATGAAAAGGAATTAGTTGATTACTTAAGTGCTTTGTTTGAAGAATCAGTAGATATAGACTTGTATAAAATATGGATAACAGGCACATCTTGGAAGCTTATAAAAGAAGAGGGAATGTTTAAAGAGTTGGCAAGATTCATCTACGACAGGATATAGAAGTAAACTATAGGTAACGGAGTAGGATAAAGTTAACAATACCATTTAATAAATTATGGATAGTTATAGCAATGATCAATCCTAATAAGCCAAAGAAATAAAGAGATAAAAATAAAATTGATATTTTAATTACAGCCATTGAGATATTTTGCTTGTATAATATCTTTGTTCTTCTTTTAGCAGTAAAGGCAACACCAGGGATTAAGCCAATACCACCTAAAAGATTAAGGGAATAAATACGTGAGTAAAGGATAGCCCCAGTATAAGTAGGAAAAAATATTTTAAAGATAAGTGGGCAGAATGCAATATAAAGAGCGACCATACTAGTTAGTAAAATAGCCCAAGGAACTGTTTTTGCGAAAGCAGTTTTTTTTATTTCTTGGGCACTTCTAGTAGATAGCTTAGGCAAAGCCAATTGGCACATACTTTTAGTAACAGATTTTAAGTTGTCTGGCAGTATTGTAGCAAACGAATAAATAGCTAATTGAACAGCACCTACATAATGAAAGATAAGGATTTTATCAATCTGCATTGCAACAAGATTTAGCACACCCATTAAACTTAAATGTTTGCCAAAAACAAGTGATGATTTATCAACACTATTTTCTTGTGATGGAATAGGGTCTTGTTTAAAAGTGATTACATAGAATAAAATACTTAAAATAGATCTTGATGAAAAATAGACAAGTACTAAATAAATAGTATTATTTGTTAGGATGATTACACTAGCAGTAATTAGGGCTGCTAAAAATCCTTTTGCTAAGTCTAATTTAGCTTTTAAAGAAAAGTTTTTTTTGCCTTCTAAATAACTAGTATAAAGAGGGAAAGAATTAATAATAGGGGAGAGTAGGCCAGCGATTAAAAAAGATATAGATAAAGTAACATCTTGTTTAACCCAATAATAAACAGCTAGAGAGAGCCCTGCTAAAAGTGCCAGCATGCCCCAGCGAAGTCGTGCTTTAAGGGCTTGCTTAACTGTGCCGGCAAAGTTTCTGGCTACTGCTTGAGTAACAGCACTTTTCATACCAGATAAAGAGAAGATGGCCAATAAAGAGGCAATAGAAAGAATAAATTTATACTGACCATAAACATCTTGAGGCACAAATCTTGCCCAAATCATACCCATTGCTAAAGCAATCAATAAGGTTCCAAAGCGTGCCAAACTTAGCCAAAAACTACCTTTGGCGATATAAACATTATCGGTTTTGGTGTATTTCTCTGTTTTCCTTAAAAGATTGTAGACCTTTCCTTTAATTGGCATTAGATTAGATTATTATTTTGTAAATATTCAATAACTTGTTCGGCACATTTCTCAATGTTTTCATCTGTGTTGCTTGATGTATCTAAAATAATTTCTGCGTTTTCTGGTTTTTCATAAGGATCAGAAACACCAGTAAAGTTTTTGATTTCTCCTGATCTGGCTTTAGCGTAAAGCCCTTTTGCATCACGCTTTTCACAAACCTTAAGCGGGCATTTGCAATATACTTCTATAAAGTTTTCTACCTTATCTCTAACACCATCTCTTTGATGTTTATACGGAGAAATAAAAGAAGCGAGTACTCCTACTCCGTTTTTAGCTAGCATTTTAGCTACAAAACCAATCCTTTTAATATTTTCATCCCTATCTTCTTTGGAAAAGCCAAGATCTTTGGTTAATGTTTGGCGAACTATATCTCCATCTAATCTTTCAATATGTTGATTACTTTGTTTAAGTTTCTCTGAAACTTTGTCAGCCACTGTTGTTTTACCGCTACCTGATAAACCAGTGAACCATAAAATAAATCCTTTTTTATTATTAGAGTTTTTATGCATATTATATTTATTATCTACTAATGGATTGTGGCTGTTAGCTAAAAAGTTATAAATCTCAGGTCTCATAACATAAGAGGGGATTGGCGTTTTATTTAAAATAGCTTGCCTAATTTTAGTACCACTAAATGATTCTTGATTTTTTGAGCAGTCTGGACAATCGTTTTCAAAAACGTGAGAGTTACAAGTATGACACCAAACTACATTTTTAAACTTCAATATCTCGACACCGATTTCATCTGGCTTAAATTGATTAAAAATCTCTTGGGCATCAAATGGACCATAGAAATCTCCCACACCAGCATGGTCTCTACCCACAATAAAGTGAGTGCAACCAAAGTTTTTTCTGATTAAAGCATGCAGTACTGCTTCTCTTGGTCCAGCATACCTCATTTTTAAAGGCAAGATACCCAACACCACCTTATTCTCAGGAAAAAAGTTTTTAATCAAGAGTTGGTAAGATGCTATGATAAATTCATCCTTAAAATCAGTTAGTTTTTTTTCACCAATCACTGGCTGGATAAATAATCCGTCAGTTTGTTTTAGGGCCTGTTTCTGTAAAAACTCGTGTCCTTGGTGAGGCACATTTCTAGTTTGAAAAGCTGCAACCGTGTCCCAACCATTTTTTTTAAATAACCCTCTGGTTTCCTTTGGTGTTAAATCATAATCAGAAAAAGGTGTTTGGTCATGGATAAGCCAGGTATCTCCACCAATTAAATAATCTTTCATTTTAAAAACATTGGCTACTCCTGGGTGGTTTTGGTCGGTAGTACCAAATACATTTTTGGCAAAGCTATTTTTATCATAACTAAATATCTCAAAGTTTTCTAGAATAGCGATTGGTTGGCTATCGTCAGATACAAGTAACACCTGTTTTTCATTTTTTATTTTCTGTTTTTCTGTTTCAGAAATATCTAAAACAATTGGCACAGACCAAACAACCCCGTTAGCCAAGCGCATATCTTTAACCACAGAACTAAAGTCACTTTTTTTCAAGAAACCAGTAAGAGGGGAATAGACCCCGTGGGCAATGTTTCTTACATCAACTGTTCTTTCTTTATCTAAAACCAGGACCTTTAATTGGTCCTTTTGCGCTAAGATATTCTGTTTTTTATCTTCATCAAGAACTCTATCAATAAGTTCTCCGCCGTGTGGTTTAATCATATATGTTATGTGGGGTGTAGGGGGGAGGGCATTTGCCGAAGGGGGCACTGCGCAGACGCACTCACTGAGAATAATAAACTATTATTGAACTTAGGAAGTGCGTCGAGCAAAGCCACATCCGTAACTGTATTTTAATTTATTTCTTTAGGATAGTGGCGGGTCCCCTGAGGCAAATGACCCGAACCTCTCTAACGCGTCTATCCTTTAATCTCAACCTCTTTATTCTTAACCATTTCTTCCATTTTGTCTCTATACTCACGAACCATTTCATCTAACTTATCTTTACCCTTAAACTTATCATCTTCTCTTATCTCTCCTTTAGTAAACCCGTCCTGTACTGATTTCCACATCTTATCCCGTAAATGCCTAACAACTTGAAAAGCCTCTTCTTTCTTTTTATTTAACACGCGTACTAAATTAGCCCTGCTTTCTTCTGTTAGTGACGGTGAAGTAAGATAAACTTTTTCTCCATCTATTCTTACTGATAAGCCAAGACCTGCTTTTTCAATAGCTCCAACAGCACCCTCTATATAACTCTTATCCCACAGTTGAATTAGTAGCTCTTTAGATGAGCCAGAGGTAATCGCCCCTAATTGCTTCATGGGCAAAATAGAGCCAAAACAATCTACCTTTATATCTTCTACTAAGGCTGGAGATAACCGCCCACTACGCAGTTTCATCATCTCATCTTTAAACTCTTCCTGTACTTTCTCTAACTCTGGTTTTAAATTGTCTAAAATTGATTGATAACTCATATATTTAACATTAAGTTTTCTAACACTAACCTTTTATTTATATTAGTTGTATTTACAAGATATTGCAACTTTTGAGCCAGCTTTATTTTCTCTACCACTCCCCTACTCTCTTCTATATTAGCTAGGAGTATCTGTCTCAAATAACTTATTAAATTTTCAAAAAAGTTTTGGACTGCTAAACCATTTTCTTTTGATATCTTTTCTGCAAAAACAAATTTGCTTTCTAAATCCCCAGCTATTATCCCCTGCATTTTTTGGGCTATGTTTTTGTCTAATGCCTTTGCCTTTGTGTTATAAAACTTTAAAACAGCACAACGGGATATAATAGTAGGTAAAAGTGTTTTATACTTATCAGTAATTAAAATAAATAAAGCATTGCTCTTTGGTTCTTCTAAGGTTTTTAAAAAACAATTCTGAGCCAGCTTATTCATTGCTTCCACTTTATTAATAATAACTATCTTCCTATCACTAAATTGTGGCTTAAAACTTAAATCTTTTTGTAACTCCCTAATTTGATCTATTTGTATCTCTTTACCTAATGGCTCTATTTCTATTAAATCCTGCCCGCACATTTCCCCACTATGGACTTGTTTAATAAAATCTAAAGCTATTTGTTTTTTGCCAACCCCTTTTGGTCCATTAAAAATAATAGCCTGTGGCACTCTATTATTAACCACAGAATTTTTCAAAAATTCAACTTGTTGTCGATGAGTAGTCATTTACTTCTTCGTCATCACACTTTTCTTATAAACATCTAAATTCTCCAATACAATACCTGTACCTTTAGCTACGCAAAATAAAGGATTTTCAGCTACAAAACATGGTACCCCTGTTTGCCTAGCAATCAATTGATCTAAATTTCTTAATAGGGCTCCTCCTCCAGCTAAAATCATCCCTTTATTCATAATATCTGCAGAAAGCTCTGGCGGAGTATCACGAAGTACCTGTTTTACTCCTTCTACTATCTCCATACAAGTAGGATAAATAGCTCGAGCAATTTCATTAGCAGTAATTTTAATGTTACGAGGCAAGCCAAGGGCTAAGTCTCTGCCCCTTATCTCTAACTGAGCATCTTTTTTCTCAGCAAAGGCCTTACCAATCTTTATTTTAATCTCTTCAGCTGATTGGCTTCCAATAGCTAAATTATGTTCTTTTTTAATATGCTCAGAAATTCTATCGTCCATTTTGTCTCCAGCTATTCTAACTGAGCTAGCAGTAACAATCCCGCCCAAAGAAACCACAGCAATTTCTGAAGTACCTCCACCAATATCAATAATCATATTACCCTCGCAAGAATGAATCGGAATGCCAGCCCCAATAGCTGCTAATATTGGCTCTTTAGCCACGTAAGCTGCTCTGGCTCCAGCAGCTCTGGCTGCTTCAATCACAGCTCTTTTCTCAGTAGAGGTAGAACCAACTGGCACAGAAATCACTACTTCTGGTTTAAAAAAACCAAACCTGCCTTGAGCAGTTTTAATAAAGTGCCTAATCATAGCCTGAGTTACTTTGTAATCAGCAATTACTCCATCTTTCATTGGCCTGTAAACTACAATAGAATCAGGTGTACGGCCAATCATTAATTTAGCTTCATTACCCACTGCTAGTATGGTATTCTCCTGTTTACTAACCGCTACCACAGAAGGCTCTTGCAAAACAATCCCTTTTTTAGGGACAAAAACAAGACAATTACAAGTTCCTAAATCAATAGCTATTTTTGTAACAAACATAAATAAAGTTTATAAATTTTGATTGTAAGCAGGTACGAGGGAGTCCTCTTGTATCGGCGTCTCGCAGGCGAATGAGCATGGTCCCCAAGGTAATCCGAGGGGTCATTCGCCGAGAGCCGAGCAGCGACTAACGGCTGGGTTAGTCGACTGCGTACGATACAAGAGGACTACCCGAGTGCCTGCCATCCGACTAAACCCTCTTAATATCCGCACCAAGTGATTGGAGCCTCTCCTCTATTTTCTCATACCCTCTATCTATCTGATAAATATTATTTATCGTAGTAGTTCCCTCAGCTATTAAGCCAGCTACAATCAAGCTAGCTCCAGCCCTAATATCCCACGATTCAATTGATACACCATGCAATTTATTTGGACCAAGCACAAACGCTCGATGAGGATCTACTATCTCTATATCAGCTCCCATTTTACGCAACTCTTGCACATATTGCAAACGATTTTCATAAAGTGGATCATGTATTAAACTTTTACCTTTAATTTGAGTTAATAATGGCACCATTAAAGGCATTAAGTCTGTAGGGAATCCTGGGTGTGGTAAAGCCTGAATACGACAAGGTGTCAGCTCTTCCCCTGCCTCTATTTCAATATCACTTTCCCCTATCTTAATATTATTGATACCCATCTGGCTTAGAGTAGCCACAAACATAGATAAATCATCTGGGTTAATATTGTTTACTTTTACTTTCCCCCCAGTGACAATACCGGCAATTAAAAATGTACCTGCTTCAATATAGTCGCCTACTATTGTATGCTCTGTGCCTTTTAGCTCTTTTACTCCCTCAATTTCTAAACTGTGAGAAGATATCCATTTAATTTTAGCTCCCATACTATTTAACATTTTAACTAAATCCTGCACATGTGGCTCTACGGCTGCTGTTTCAATAATTGTTTTACCCTCTGCTAAAACCCCTGCCATAATTACATTCTCAGTAGCAGTTACGCTAAACTCTGGTAAAACTATTTTTTTGCCAACAAGCTTATCTGCATTAAAATGATAAAATTCATCTTCTATTTCCACACTTACTCCCAACTCTTTTAAAGCATCTAAATGAGTAGTAATCGGTCTTAAGCCAATTTTATCTCCCCCAGGCCTAGATATCTTAAAGTTTTTAAACCTAGGCAAAAGCGCTCCAATAAATAATACCGAAGTACGAGTTTTAGAAAACTTTTCAAAATCTATTTTAGATGGATCAACAGAATCTACTGCTTTTATCTTTACCCCTCTCTCTCCTACCCACTCTATTTCTGCCCCCATATCTTTTAAAACCTCAATCATATTCTTTATATCCTCTACTAGTGGTAAATTACTAATTAAACATTCTTCTTTTGTAAGCAAAACAGCGGCAATGATTGCCGCAGCTGCGTTTTTGGACCCGCGTATTTCTACTTCTCCCTCTAATTTATTTCCACCGTTAATAACAAAATGTTTAGACATGAATAATATAAAAACTTATTTTTTACAAACTTATCATACCTTTTAATTCCTATCTTTTCAAGTTGTATAAAATAAAGGACGGTTGGGAAAATGGTTTTCCCTTCCGTCCTTTTGTACCTTTTGGCTTCATCTCTTTTTTATGCCACCCCAAGTTATGGGTAGCCTATTCTGCTGGCTACGCTCACTATCGTGAGCGTCAGTGAGCAAATTAAGAACATCCTCTTCTATCTGCTCACTAGCCAACAAATCATCCACCAATTCTTCAAATGATAGTGGATTCTTGGCTGGCGCCCCTTTCCCATCATAGGTCGGGAACTCGAAAATAATACCTGCTGAATATTGTAAAATCAGCATAGCATCACGGGTAGTCACTCCTCCAAGACCTGTGACATCAGCTCGTACCCATTCTTCTGATGTCAATTCTTCAGTCCCCAAGACGTGCAACAATATCATCACAGCATCTTGGGACGAAATCATACCATCAGCGTTGATATCGCCAATCTCGGGTATTATCTCAAAAACAATACCCTCTGTTTTCCCACCAAGCACCAACAAGTTAGCACCCTCGGGTTCAGGCCAACCATTAATCAACACTTTTTTAAACACTATGTCAACAGGTCCACAGTAGTGTTTAATATTAAGCTTGAAAAAAATGGCTGGTTCAACTAATGGCGTTGCCCCTGTGGCAACAATTTTAATTAAACCATCTTGGACTGACCAAACATAGAACCAGTCCTCAAAACCACCAGCTGGTTCTACTACATAAAATGGCGGCATCGTCGCTTGCGCCACTTTAACTTCAATTTCAAGGTCAAGTGAGCCAATCGCCCGATCTGGGTTCACCATCAAGTTTACCCCTTCTCCTTGAATAGCAAACCAAAACACTGGATCGCCACCTGCTGCAAAAACAACAGAGGACAGGACCAAAAACACCATAATCGTCGCACAGATTCCCAAATTCTTCTTCATTTCAATCTCCTTGAGATGTGCCTGCCCTTGGACAGGCTTTAGTTAAGTATTACCTTTCACCCTGTTTAAAATGTTAAACAAGGCAAAAAGCAACAAAAAATGATGCCTTAGCATCAATCAAATACTAACATATTTTACAACATTTGTCAAGCCCGAACAATCGAAAAACCTACTTCTTTTCAATAATAAAGACTTGGTTGTTGCGGTGGACTTTGTGGGGTAGCTTAATGGCACAGTTATCTCCTTTTTTGGCAACCTTAATTGCCTTATTATCCTTCTCCATATACTTTATCTTATGCCTAAGATAAGTATCTTTACCTTCAATACTTAAATCATCATTAAGCTTCAGTCCCCTACTCTGCACCTCAACAATAGCTACTTTTAAATTAGAATAATAATGGATAACCTTGCCAATGTGAGTACGTTTTAAGGGTGATAAGTTATCTGCTTGGTCATAACTAATACCCTGCTTACTCGGCGTACCAAAATAAAAACCAGTAGAAAACCCACGGTTATACACATTAGCTAATTGTTTCTTCCATTGTTTAACCTTAGTATCAGTAAAGGTTTTATTATAATAACTATCTATGGCTTCTCTATAACACTTAGTAACTGTACCGATATAGCCTGGGTCTCTTTTTCTTCCTTCTATTTTAAACGAATCTATACCTGCTTTAATTAGTTCTGGAATGTACTCAATCATACATAAATCCTTAGGATTAAGAAAATACTTACCTTGATTATCTATTTGTTTGCCATCTTCATCAGTTAAAGTCCATATTTTACGGCAAGGTTGTGAACAAGCCCCGCAGTTAGCTGAAGTGTTAAATAAATAAGCAGAAAGTATGCATCTACCAGAGATAGATACGCACATAGCCCCGTGGACAAATGTTTCTATCTCCACCTTCACCTTTTTCTTTATTTCTTTAATTTGCTTTAAAGTCATCTCCCTAGCCAAAACCACTCGTTGGGTCCCCAAAGATTTAAAAAACTTTGTTGTTTGCCAGTTAGAAACATTGGCTTGGGTAGAGATAAAAAATGGTACTTTGTATTTTTTAGCTAACAATATAGCCGCCATATCCCAAACAATTACAGCATCTACTCCTGCCTGCTTAGCTTTTTTAATTATCTTTTCTGCCTTAACTAAATCATTATTATATAAAACAGAGTTAACAGTAAGGTACGCTTTTAATTTATATGTATGGCACCTATCTATAAACTTTGGTAATTCACTCAAAGTAATATTATTAGCCCTAGCTCTCATACTTAAATCACTGCAACCAAAATATACCGCATCGGCATAATCTTTACAGGCCTCAAGAGATGTCCAATCTCTAATTGGGGCCATTAACTCTGGTTTTTTTATTTTCATCATATTTCTAAAGTGCCATTTTGAGGAGATTCCTCCATTTTATCCTTAAACTCTTTCCATGTTAATTCTTCCTTACCTGCCAAACGGCAAATATCTTTAAACACACAATATCTACATTGCCAATTACGAGGGAAATCTGGTAACACACTAGGTACTAAATCTTTTTCTATTCTTACTTTTAAGTTTTCAAAAGCACCTATTAACTGCTCTACTAACTGCTCATCATAATCAAGGAAAAACTCTTTTATCTCTTGTAAATCTTTGTCTATATATAGTAAAACCCCTTTTTTAATCTTAAAATAGTGCATATACAACTGTATCTGAAAAACATTCTCCATTTTAGGTTCTTCCAGCTTCCTAAAGATCATACTATTCATACTTTTAATATCTACCACATAATTCTCTCCATCAATGCAACAAATAGCATCTGCCCTGCCAGAAACAAGCTCTATTTCTGGTATTTTCACTTCAGTAGTTACCCCAATACGTAAACGGTACATCACATTAAAGATATTATCGTGCATTTTATCCCCTCTTTCAAATACTCTTAATATTCGCGCATCCATTGGTTTACGCGGGGCATTTTTAAATTTAAAAAAAACAGACCGCGGGCATCTGCCTGCATCTGTAACATAAAAATGAATTTGAGCAGCATACTTTTGCTCGTCTAAATAAAATTTGTCTATTAGTTCTTTTAACATAAATAAAAATGCTAATAAGTTAGTTTAGCATTTTTATTACCCTTAAGTCAAAATTATCTTTTACTCCATTGAGGGGCACGACGGGCTCTTTTTAGCCCTGGTTTTTTACGCTCTCTCATCCGAGAATCTCTAGTTAAGAAACCAAGCTTTTTAAGTGGTTTTCTAAAGTATGGATTTAGGTCTTCTAGGGCTCTAGCAATGCCATGTCGGCAAGCCTCTGCTTGGCCGATGACTCCCCCACCTTTAACTACAATAGTAATGCCAAACTTGTCTTTTATTTTCAATCTATCAATTGGATCTTTAATAATATTTTGTAAAACTTGAGTAGGAAAATACTCTTCTAATATTTTACCATTAACAACAATCCCTTTTTTATTCTGGGTGTATAAACGAACACGAGCAGTTGATGTTTTTCTCCTGCCTATGGCTTCGTAATATCCTTTTTTTGAAGCACTTTTTGGAATCTCAAATTCTGCTGGTTCCACAATTACTTCCTCGCCTACATCGCTAACGGATTGTTCTTTTTGTTCTGGTTCTTCGCTTGGCATAATTATTTAATCTTTAATCTTTTAATTTGTTTGTCTCTTAATTTATTAGTTGGTAACATTCCAAAAACTGCTCTCTTTAAAACTTCTTCTATTCCTTTTTTCTCTATTAGCTTTTCCATAGTAATAGATTTAAAACCACCTGGCCAACCAGTATGTGAATGATAGATTTTTGTTTTCATCTTGTTACCAGTAATCTTCATACTTTTAATATTTTCAATCATGACAACACCACCCTCATCTTTATATGGAGCGAAATCTGTTTTATTCTTGCCACGCAATATAATAGCAACCTCCACAGCTAATCTGCCGAGTGGCCTATCTGTAGCATCAATTGTATATGTTTCTCTTTTAATCATAATCTATAGTTAAACTAATTCTATAATAGCCATTTTAGCTCCATCAGATTTTCTAGCACCAAATCTAATAACTCTAGTATAGCCACCATTTCTTGTTTTGTATCTTGGGCCAATATCGTTCATTAACTTCTTAACTACATTTTCTGGCAAGTATTTTAATAAGTGCCTTCTAGCAGCTAAGTCCCCTTTCTTGGCTTTGGTAATAAATTTTTCAACAAACATTTTTGTTTCTTTGGCTTTAGCTTCTGTGGTTTTAATCTTTTCTTTAAGTAAAACCTCTCTGGTCAAGCCATACATTAATGCTTTTCTCGGTGCTGTTTTCCTATCAAATTTTCTACCTTGTACCTTTTTCTTCATATTATCTACTTCTTTTCTTTAGCTACTTTTTTTGGTTCTGCCTTTTTAGTAGCCGGTTTTTTAATAGCTGTTTCCTTTTTCTTAGCTGGTGCTTTTTTCTTTGCCTTTTTTTCTTTTTTTACTTCTTTCTTAACAACTGGCTCACTAAGAGTAACTCCATCCATCACAACTGTAAAATGTTTAAGTAAAGCATCTGTTGATTTAGCCATAGCCTCTTCTGGGCTGATACTGCCATCTGTTTCTACTGAAATAGTTAATCTATCAAAATCTGTTCTATCCCCTACTCTCATATTCTCTACTCTAAAACTTACCTTTTCCATTGGAGTAAAAATAGCGTCTAAAGGTAAGGCACCTACTTCAGATTTTTCTGAATTTCTGTCTTCAGATTTTTGGTAACCAGTTCCCTGTTCTACTTTTACCTCTATATCCAAATTAACACTTGATTTAGTAATAGTAGCAATGTGGGCGTCTGAATTAACAACCTCTAACTGACCAGATGTTTTAAAATCTTTGGCAGTAACTGCCCTTTCTCCTTTAACTGACAAGCTAGCTGTTTGTTCTTCATCTGCAAAAAACTTAAATCTTACTTTTTTTAAATTTAAAAGAATAACTACCACATCTTCTAGTATCCCATCTAAGACTTCAAACTCATGCGAAGCCCCTTTTATCTTAACTTGAGTAATGGCTGCTCCCTCTAGGGAAGATAAAAGCACCCTTCTTAAGCTATTACCTAAGGTTACTCCGTAACCAGGATAAAGACCAGCTATCTCAAAAATAGCACTATTGCCTTGTTTTTTAATAACCTTTGTTTTTTGGGGAAGTGGAATATTCATAAGAATAATTGCCTGCTAACCAGAGTTTATTAAAATTATATCAATTTAGAATAAGCTCAGATTAAACAGAATTTTAGCGAGAATAAAACTCAAAGATAGAAGGGATATCCACTGGCAAACCAACATCTTCTAAGCTTGGCTGGCCAACAATTTCCCCTTCTAGTTTATCAAAATCTACCTTTAGCCATGAAGGTGCTTGGTAATTCTTCATAGCAATGATTAAATTCTTAAAAACTGTTTTGTCTTTTTTACTTGGTTTTAAGCTAATCTTCATACCTTGCTTAGTATTAAAAGAAGAAATGTTAACTGGCTTGTCATTAACTAAAAAGTGACCATGGCTGACTAGTTCCCTAGCTTCCCTTCGTGATCGGGCCAAACCCATTTTAAAAACCACATTAGATAATCTACCCTCTAATTTACTAATTAAAAACAATGTGGCTCCAGTTCTACCACCTTTAGCCATAGCTTCTTTAACATGTTTAGCAAACTGTTTTTCTCTTAAGCCGTAATAGTTTCTTAATTTTTGCTTTTCTGATAACTCTTTAGAATATTCAGACACATTAAACCTGCCTCTTTTCTTTCTAATACCTGGTGGGTAAGGTCGTTTAATAAAAGGACACTTAGGAGAAAAACACTTTTCTCCTTTTAAAAATAGCTTCTGGCCTTGACGCCGACAAATTTTACAAACATTATTATTCATCATATCTTTTCATTATACTCTTCTTTTCTTTTTAGGTCTGCACCCGTTATGAGGCAGAGGTGTTACATCGTTAATACTGTTTAAATCCATACCTTTGGCAACTAATGTTTTAAGGGCTCCATCTCTACCACCACTAATCCCAGTGATAAATACATCTACTGTTCTAACTCTTAACTTTTCACATACTGATACAATAGCTTCAGCTACTTTAGAAGCAGCAAAAGAAGTTCCTTTTTTAGTTCCCTTAAAACCAATATTTCCAGCACTTCTCCAAGCTAGTACATTACCTGCTGAATCTGCTAAGCTAATAATAGTGTTGTTATA
>CAYOFM010000002.1:0-21369 GCA_964403365.1 uncultured Candidatus Saccharibacteria bacterium
CTACTGCGTAGATGTTAGAGTCTTTTCTTTTGGGTAGCTTTAAAAATCCGCTCTTTTGAATATTAAATCCTGATTGTTTTAGGTCTTTTTTAAAGCTTTGTTTAGTGTATTGATGAACATACCTTTTATTACCACTAGCCCATGGTACTAGAATATCTCCAAAATCAAGCTTGGTTCTGTGTAATATTTTTAAAATAGAAAACTTAATAAGTAATTTTATTCTTTTTATTCTTGCTAACTTCCATACGGTAATGATTAATAATCCATCTGGTTTTAAAACTCTTTTTGCTTCTTGTAAAAACTGCCTGCGTAATTCTTTTGATGGAATGTGATGTAAAACAGCTATGGCATAGATTTTATCAAAACTACTATCTTTAAAAGGTAATTTTAGGGCATCGGCTACTTGAAAACTAGCTTCTGGGTAATTCTTTTGAGCAATGCTAATTAATTCTTCTGAATTATCCGCGCCGACATACTGGGCTTTTTTATCTTTAATAGCCGAGTATAACCGTCCATTACAGCAACCTAAATCTAACACTTTATCATTAGGTGTGATATACTCAAATAAAATAGCTAAGTCTTTCCATGGGCCACCTCTGGTGCCTGAAAATTCACGAGCTATTTTATTATAATTCTCTTTATTCTGTTGTAATAATTTAAGTGCGTATTTATTATCCATGGAAAAAAATCAAGATAAAATACTAGAAAAAATCGTTAAAGACCTTGTAAAATCCCGTGTGCAAACTCAGGTTGATTTAAATGCGTTTAAAAGAAAGGCTTCTAAAAAACACAAAATTAATAGCCCAAAAAACATTGCCCTACTTAAAACTTACCACAAATTACTTAAAAACAAAACTCTAAAAATATCTTTGAGAAAACAAAAAAACCTTGAACAAGTTTTAAGAACAAGGCCAGTGCGCTCTCTTTCTGGAATTATTAATGTCTCTGTTTTAACCAAGCCCTACCCCTGCCCAGGTAAGTGTATTTTCTGCCCTCAAGAAAAAGATATTCCTAAAAGCTACTTATCAAAAGAGCCAGCTGTGCAACGAGCTATCTTAAATAATTTTCATCCCTATCGCCAAGTAGTTACTAGACTAGAAGGGTTGACTATAGCTGGTCATCCAATTGATAAAATAGAACTACGAATTATTGGTGGTACTTGGAGCTATTATCCTAAAACTTATCAATCTTGGTTTATCAAGCAATGCTTTAAAGCGGCTAATGAATTCTCTAATAACTCTAAATCAAAACTTCAAACATTAGATGCCCTGCAAAAACAGAATGAAAAAGCCAAGGCTAGGATTATTGGCGTTACTATTGAAACACGACCTGATTATGTTGACGCAAAAGAAGTAAAGCAATTAAGGAACTTAGGGGTAACCAGAGTAGAAATAGGTGCTCAAAGTATTTATGATGATATTCTTTTATTAAACAAAAGAGGGCATGATATAGAAACAACTGCTCAGGCTACTAAGTTACTAAAAAATGCTGGTTTTAAAGTATCTTATCAAATGATGCCCAACTTATTAGGTAGCACTACCCAAAAAGATATTAAAATGTTTAAAGAGCTTTTTGACAATCCTGACTTTAAACCAGACTTGTTAAAAATCTATCCCTTGGCTTTAATGAAAAGCACCCCTCTTTACAAACGTTACAAACAAAAAAAGTATAAGCCATATTCTCATAAAGAATTAACTAAAGTTTTAATTGGCATTAAAAAACATATTCCTTATTGGTGTAGAGTAGAAAGAGTGATTAGAGATATTCCTGCAGCCAATATTGTTTGCGGTGGCTCTAAAATGTCTAACCTGCGCCAGATAATAAAAGCGAAAATGCTAGAAGAGAAAAAGATTTGCAAGTGTATTAGATGTAGAGAAGTAGGTGGTGATTCTCAAAAAGAAAAGCTTTTACTAATGCGTGAGGAATATGATGCCTCTGGCGGAAAAGAAATCTTCTTAAGTTTTGAAAACAAAGACCGTACAAGACTTTACTCCTTACTTCGCTTACGCCTAACAAGCCAATGGTCTTTGCCAGAAATCAAAAATTCTGCCCTAATTCGTGAAGTACATACCTATGGCCAGTTAATCCCTTTAGGTGATAAGACTACTGCTTCGCAACACAAGGGCCTAGGCAGAAAGCTAATCCAAAAAGCAGAAAGTATAGCAAAAAAAGCTGGCTACAAACGCGTAGCCATTATCGCTGGCATTGGCGCCCGCCCTTATTATAAAAACAAACTATCCTACCGCCTCAAAGGCACTTATATGATAAAATCTATCTAACGCCTCACGCACAAAACCCAACCCAAAAAAAATATGCCTGCTGGTGAATTCTCACCAGTAGGCATATTTTTTTTGGGTTTGGCAATGGCTTGTGTGGTTTTAGCCTTTTTGTTGGCTTGACATTTTTCATATCTAAATCTGCTGGGGGTACGATAAGCAACTTTACCCTGATGGGCCTTTTTACAAGAATACTTTTTCATATTTTCTTTATACTAAAAAACTGGCTGTTAAGCCAGTTTTTTAGTTTTAGATTTTAATTACGTGAGACACGAAACAAGCCAGAACAAGGAATAATCTTAATGCCTTGCTTTTCTATTTGGTCTAAAAATATATTTAAACCGATGTTATCGCTAGAAATATGTCCAGCAATAACTACATTTATTTTTGCCTCTTCGGCTTGTTTGCGATGCTCTTCTGATTGATGCATACCAACTACCGTACCAATTCCTGCATTAGCCATTTTAGAATAGAGCTTAGCAGAACCTTCTGTACCACCAGTCATCTCAGTAATAGCGATTTTACCAGTACGGTTATCTTCATCACCAGTAAATGTTCTTGGACCAGCCCCAATCTTTTCTGCTTCTTTGTACTCTGGCACTTGTTTTAATTCTAATAATAAATCCCCTACTGTTTCAATATCTTTATCCTCTACTATATTTTTAATAAATTCAGCAGCTAAATTATCGCAAGGAGTATGAATACACATTAAATTAAATCCTAATAATTTAGCTGTATCAATTGTTCTTTGATGATTAACAGAATTAACTCCACGGGCTACTTCTGATATTCTTTCTTTTAATAATCCTTCAGCAATATTAATGGGTACACCATATTTGTTCAAAACATCTGCTTGCAAACTCATTACATCAGCTAAATGGGCTAAGCCTTTACCCAATGGATGATGGGATATAATTAAGTCTATATTACCCAACTCTTTGGCCAATAAAATCTCAGCTGGACCAATATCAACCCCAACTAAAATCTTTTTAATTTCTTTATCATCTGCAATATGTAAAATACGAGAATCTAAATATGGGTTTTTTAAGGCTTCCTCGTCAAAACCTTGTTTGGCTTTTTCATCTAGCTTTTCATAAGCTTTCCTCTTTCTATCTAAAAACTTAACCACGCCATCCCTACCGCGGAAGTCTGAATTCACACCCATTTTAATAGCTAAATTAAATATCTGATTTATTATCATATAGCTTATTTATTTCTTCCTCTTGTTTCTTTATATCTAAAACCTCTCGTCTAATACGAGCTTTTTCGGTTCTGATAAATTTCTTCTGACTTTTGTTTAAATTTTTGTTTTTAGACATAATTTAATATTGTAAAATAAAAAACAGTAAACACTGTTTCTTTAAGTATTATTCTTACCTTATCAGGAATTACTGATTTTTGCAAATTCTTCGCGGGTGATGCGACGATCGTCCCAGGGAGTTCTTTTTCCACCCTCCTCCATAAGCCATGGCTCACAACCCTTACCTGTAATAATAACTGTGTCGCCTTGTTGAGCTAACTTTAAGGCTTGACTAATAGCTTCTCGTCTATCTAAAACTTTTCTGGCTTTTTCTCCTACTCCTATTGCTACCTGATTGATAATCTCCATTGGGTCTTCATCATAAGGATCCTCATTGGTAATAATTACTTGCTTACAATATTGATTAGCAATTTTGCCCAATTCTGGCCTTTTCCATTTATCCCTGCCCCCACCACAAGCACCAAGCACACAGATAAGGTTAGGAGAAAAAGAGGATAGGGTTTGATAAACTCTAGTTAAGGCATCCGGAGTAAAGGCATAATCTACCACTACCCTAAATGGCTTACTAATAACCTCCTCCATTCTACCAGGCACCCCTTTAGCTTGCTCTAATCCCTGCTTGCACTGCTCTAATGAAAGTCCTTGTGTTAAGGCAATACTAATAGATGCTAAGGCATTGTAGATATTAAATTTACCCATTAAGTTTAAATTAAACTGTTCTCTTTGTTCTTTAAAAACCACGTCAAACTTGAGCCCCTTATCTAATACCTCCACATTCTCCGCCAAAACACCAATATTCGATATCGGATATCGAATCGTTGAAAATTGATATTTTTGCTGGGCTGGGAACTGCAAGAAGTAACCTGCTTGCTGGTCATCTGCATTAATAATATGGATATTTTTACAAACCTTAAAATACTCTCCCTTAGCTTGTTTGTAATTCTCAAAACCTCCATGACGCTCAAGATGCTCTTTAAATAAATTAGTAAAAACCATGGTCCTAAAATCAATAAACCGATGACGATGCTGAAGTACCCCTTCTGAGGTAACTTCTAAAATTGCATATTTACACCCAGCTTTTACGGCTTGGCGTAAAAACTTTTGCAACCCTGCTCTACCAGGCATAGTCATCTTTAGTTTATTCTCCTCTTCGTTTCCATCAATCCTAAACTTGATTGAAGAAGCAGCTGCTACTTTATAACCAGCATGTTCAAAAATAGTAGTGGTTAAATCAACTACTGTAGTTTTACCATGAGTGCCAGTTACTCCTATCACAGTTATTTTCCGAGAGGGAAAACCATAAGCTACTGCACCTAAAAAAGCCAGTGCAAAATGGTACCAGCTAATTAAAAATTTAGGTACTAATTTTTTAATAATCTTTTTTATCATTTTCCTAAAATTTGTAAGGCTTGTTTTATCTTCTCTTGATTATCTGTAATATCTTGAGGAATCTGTGATAGGGCTTGTTTACATTTATCTTTAGGAAAGCCAAGACTGCATAAGGCAAGGAAAGCTTCATCCCCCTCCATACCATCGTCTTGTTTTAGTTTTTGTTTTTTGGGCACTAAACTCTTTAACTTACCAGAAAGCTCTAAGATAATCTTACTTGCTTTCTTGGGGCCAATGCCTGGTACTTTATCTAAAAACTTTATGCCCCCTGTATCAATTTGTTTTTTTATTTCTTCTATTGGACCATTACTGGCAATCTCTAAAGATGCTTTTGGTCCTACTCCTGAAATACTTCTAATAATTTTAAATAATTCTAACTCATCATAAGTTAAAAAACCAAACAATCTTAAAATACGCTCTCCAACATCCAAGTAACAAAATAGGGTCAGCTCGCTACCTGCTTCTGGTAAACCCTGCTCAGTAATCTTAGAAATAAAAACCTCGTAACCCACTCCAGCTACGTTTAAAATCACAAAACCTAGCTTTTTCAAAACAATTTTTCCTGATAAATATGCAATCATAATTAACTCTATCCTACCTTAATGCCTTGCAAAAATAAAGGTTTTCTGGTATATTCTAAATATATGCCAAATACTGCAAGTGCTAAAAAAGCTATAAGACAAGACAAGAGCAAGAAAAAATTGAACCTTCAGAGAAGGAAAAAAATAAAAGACCTAATTAAACAGGTCCAGACTTTGATTGCAGAGAATAAAAAAGCAGAAGCTAAAAAGCTTTTACCTGAAATCTATAAAGCGCTAGATAAAGCGTCTAAAACTAATACTATTAAGAAAAATACTGCTTCTCGCAGAAAATCCAAAATTACTAGATTGCTAAAATCAAAGTCCGCAAAGCCGGCTCAGGCATAAGGCGACCTGTTTTAATATCTAAGTTTGTTTTAAGAATCTGATTAAAGATTCTTTTTATTTTCTCTTGGCTAAACCTACTAGCTAAAGCAGATGTTTTGCTAAAAACAAATGGGTGCATACTTTTAGGCTTACCTTGTTTTACTAGGGCAAGGTTTCTAAACTGATAATTAACCATACTTAAAAGGTACAAAGGACTATCTCCGTTTCTTAAATGAGCTTCTATTAACTGTAAGGCTCTTTTTTTATTACCTTGGGCTATGGCATCAATAGTTTTAAAAATCTCACTATCAAACTTTGGCTGAACAAATAAATCTATATGTTCACTACTTATCTGTTTACTATAACTGGCAAGTTTGTTAATACTACTTGAAAAAAGCCACATATCACTGCCTACCCTATTTATTAATTTATCTAAAGCAAGGGCATCTATATTAGCACCTAGCTTACTAAACTCTTGGCTGACCCAATTCTTTAGCCTTATCCCTTTTAAAGATTCAAAATATTGGCATTTAGCTTTTTCCTCCAAAGTTTTAAATAACTTATTATTCTTTTTTACTTCTCCTTTTTGAATAAGCACTATAATATACTCGCTTGTTAAAATTTGATCTATTTTCTTTGTTAGTTCTTTTTTAAATTGATCAACACTAAAAACATTTTCTACAAACAAAAGCTTTTTATTAACAAACATTGACTGTTGATTCAAAATATCTAAAAACTCGTCAAAGCTAACTTGATCAGCATCAAGTTTTTCTATACTCAAACTACTGGTATGCACTTTTTTATATCCTAGTGCTATTTCTTTTATTTTTTGATTGAGCCTGAAATCATCTGGCCCATAGAGAAATAATATCATAAATTACTTTTGGCAAGCAGGGCAGTAGTGGGTGCCTCTGCCAGCTAGCTTAATTCTTTTTACCACGCCAGAGCATCTGAAACAAGGTTGGCCTGTTCTGCAATAAACTTTTGGTCCAATAAAAGTGGTTTTATTCTTGTTCTTAATCTTTGTTTTAAACGTTTTTTAAAATCCTCGTACTGCATTTCTAAAGGTTCTGGTCCAAAACCATTTTCTATCTCTCGCGTATCTTTTACTTGTTTCCACCAACCAAACTTTCTCATATCATTAAAAATTAACTGGCTCTTATCATCAAAAACAAAAACCTGGCGAGTGTGTTTCCCAGGTTTACCGTTATAGATTAATTGACCAGTTAGTTTTAAGTGAAAAATTAAGCTTGTTTTATCTTCAAGATCAATAATTAAAAGTTTAGCCCTGCGTCTTACTTTAATAATCTTTTTTCCTTGCCAAACTTTACCAACTATTTTTGTATTTAGCTGCCTTTTAATAGTTTCTATTTCTGGCAATTCAGGCATACTATTTTACCTTTTCTAATGCTTGTTTAACCTTTTCAATAATTTCATTAGGTGTGAAGTGTGCTTTGACTAGATAATCAACTGCGCCTAACTTAAGACCCTTTTCAATGTCTTCCCTTTGTCCAAGATTAGAAAGTACAATCACAGCAATAGGGGCGGTTAATGGATCATCTTTTATTTTAGTTAATACGCCAAAACCATCTATGCCTGGTAAAATCAAGTCTAAAAGAATAAGATCTGGTTTCTCTTCTTTAGCCATCTTCACACCAATTTCACCAGTGGGAGCAGCTACTATTTGATAATTTTCATTAGTTAGCTTTTTAGAAATAAGCTCTCTTAAAAACTTATCATCCTCAACAATTAATATTTTACTCATGAATATTTATTTACTTTAATTGATTTCTGACCTTTAAAAGTACCTGCTCTAGATCGAATTCTGTTTTAACTATCCACTCGTTGATGCCGAGTGACTTAGCTGTGTTTATCTCTTCTTGTCTGCCTGAGTTAGAAATAACTATTATGCTTATATCTCTTAAATCGTCACTTCGCTTAATTTTCCGAATAACCCTAAAACCATTTCCTTGTGGCATTGAAATATCTATTAATAATAAATCTGGTTTTTGTTCTTCAATCATCTCTAGCCCTTGTATCTCACTTTTAGCTATCCTTACGCCATAACCTAAAGCACTTAACTTTTTTTGTAAAAGGTTAGAAAGCAAGTCCTCGTCTTCAATAATCAAAATTTGTTTCATATGTTGTATTTTACTCTATCTTATAGGCAGAGTAAAGTAAAACGTACTGCCCTTTCCCTCTTGTGACTCAAACCAAGTTTTTCCTTCGTGGGCGTTAATGATATTTTTTACAATAAATAATCCTAAGCCACTACCTTCTGTTTCCGTTTTTACTGCATTGGCTCCTCTGAAAAATTTAGTAAATATTCTTGATTCTTGATCTTTAGCAATGCCAATACCGGTATCAGAAACTGAAACTAAAATACTTTTCTTATCCTTAGTAAGGCCCACTTTCACGTCCACCTTCCCCTCTTTAGTATAGTGGATAGCGTTATCCATTAAATTTTGAATCACTAGATAAATCTTTTCTGCATCAGCATTTGTCTTAGAAATCTTTGTCTTTGGTTTAGTGAAACTAATTGTTACTTTTTTGTGTTTAACTAAACCCCTGGCGGAAGTAACTCTTCTTTGTACCATACCTACAATATCTACTTTTTTAATATCCTGTAAAAACCTGCCTTCTTCAATACGGGCCACGTTTAACAAATCGTTGATTAGATGAATCATTCTTTCATTACTTTGGTAGGTTTTTTCCAAAAACTCTTTTTGGCTTTTATTAAGCCTACCTAAATCACCATCTATCATCATCTTTAAAATCCACTTGATAGCTGACAAAGGTGTTCTTAATTGATGGGCTGCGATAGAAACAAACTCTGTTTTCATTCTTTCTATCATTTTTTCTCTACTAATGTCATGGATAATAATAATCTTACCTGTGTTCTTTTTATCTCTAAATACGGGAGTACTAGAAATCTCCACCGCTAAATCCTTAGTCCACATAAGTTCTTCTCTGGAAAAGCTATCACCTCTCTTTTCTATTAAAGCAAACAGGCTTTTAAAACGCTTGTCTTTGGCTAGGTTGGTTAAAGTTATGCCAAGAATATCTTCTTCGCTTATATCGAAAAACTTTTCTATCTTAGGGTTAATAAGGGTAACTTTGTTGCCTTCAATAAATAATAATCCGTCGGCAAAGCTTTTAATAATAGCCGATGTTCTATCTCTTTCTATTTCAACCTTGCCTCTTTCTTCTTCAACATCTTCAAGTATATTCATTAAGGCACTTCTGGTATCTTTTAAATCTTTAGTGCCTTGTTCTAAATCTTGTACCTTTTTTTCTAACCGGCTATCAGGTTGTTTATTTTTTGATAACATTTTTTTTCTTTTTGGGCCCTTGCATTAGACCAGCCACGCGCAAGGCTTTTTTAAGTTCAACCATTTTCAACTCTCTGCCAATAGTTAATTTATGGAATCTCTCTAGCTCGATTATTCTCGTTTTTAACTCTTGGGTTCTATCTCTTGATGCTCCTTCTAACTCTCGGGTTAAACTCTCAAGCTCTTTTGTTCTGTTTTCTACTTCAACTTCTAATGTTTGCCTTGCATCCTCTAGCTCTTTGTTTAATCTTTCTAGGTTATCAACTATTTGCGAGTTCTTAACAGCCACAGCTGCTTGATCTGCTAAAGATGCCAATAAAGATACTTCTGTACTGGTAAAGGGCTTTCTTGAGATTTTTGGTCCAAGATTTAATATGGCTACTATTTCTTTTTGGTAAAGCAATGGAATACACACAGTTGCCCCTGTTTTTATTAAATCGTCTTTGACCTGTTTAAGCTCTCTTTTTTCCATTGTGTCTGACCCAATGCTATTTATCCTGTACTCTACATCTTTAAGGATAGCTGGCTTTCTGTGTTTGGTTAGAAAAAACCCTAAGGCAGAATTACGATTAATTGCTAAAAGATTATCTTCTGGTCCATTTAAAGACAGTGGTGTTCTGTTAATAAACTTCTGTTTGTTAGGGCCCAGGATAAATAGTTTAGGATTCTTAGTTTTTATAGTTTGGCTGATAACATCAAAAAGTAATTTTAATAATGATTCCAGTGCGATAATGGAAACAGCAACACGGCTAGCATCTGATAATGCTTTTTTCTGAAAATATCTTTTTCTAAATAAAGTGTTATCTAATAGTTTAATAACCATATTCTCTATGGCTCTAAAACTAATAACTGCCAACATTATACCAAGTAAATTAATTAGCCATGCATTAATTTCTGGAAAATACTGAGCTGCTTTTTGGCCGATAAAAACACCAGTTATAAATATGGCCATTATTAAAACAACTGTGATAGAAAAGATAAATATTCTTCTAATAACAAGGTCGGGTTCTATTGGCCGAGGATTTAATATAGCATAAATAATAAATAACAAGATAAGGGGCGTCGTAGTAACAAGTAAAGCACCAACCTTACTTAGGTTAATTTGAAAAAAGAACAAAGTCGCGCTCCATAAAGCAATTAAAAACATCACCGAGCTAAGTAATCTATTTATTTTAGCTCGTCTATTTTTAGCCAAAACAAAAAGACCCAAAACAACACTACTGATAAAACTAACGGGTATAGCAATACTATAAATATCCATAAATAGATTAATTTAATTTTACCATTTCGCCCCAATTTGTGCCAGTGCTTGCTTCTACTATTAAATCAACTCCTATGTCTGTGGACTTTTCCATAATTGTTTTTATCTTCTTGGCTTTGCCTTTTGTTTTGTTTTTCTTTACTTCAAAAAGTAACTCGTCATGAATTTGCAAAAGTAATCTACAATCTTTATCAGTAACCCTCTCCATGGCAATTCTCGCCATAGCTATTTTAATAATATCCGCCGAAGTGCCTTGGACTGGAAAGTTTCTGGCCATTCTTTCTGCCTGAGACCTTAAGCGATGGTCTCGTGAATTAATCTCTGGTAAAAATCTTTTTCTACCAAATAATGTTTCGACAAACCCTGTTTCTTTGGTTTGCTTTATTAACTTATTAATGTATTTAGTCAATCCTGCAAAGTTTTCAAAATATCGCTTGATAAATTCTTTAGCTTCGTTAATTGGCAAGCCAGTTCTCTGGGCAAAGCCATAGGAGCCCAAGCCATATAATATACCAAAGTTTTGGGTTTTAGCTATTTTTCTTTGCTCCTTAGTGACTGCGTCTTCTTTAATCTTAAAAATAGCACTGGCGGTCATACGATGAATATCTTTACCTTGTTTGAAGAACTGAAGCATTTTTTTATCTTGAGATAAGCTAGCTGCTACCCTCAAATCAATCTGCGAATAATCTAAGGACAAAAACTCAAAACCTTTTTCAGCCACAAAGGCTTTGCGAACTTCCTGGCCCATCTCCCCTTTAGTGGGTACGTTTTGCAAGTTAGGGCTAGAACAACTCATTCTACCTGTTTCGGTTCCTAGTTGATGAAAATTAGGATGGATTCTACCATCTTGTGAGTTAATAGATTTAGGCAAGGCATCAACAAAACCAGATTTCAATTTAAATAATTCTCTGTACTCTAAAATTAACCCTACAATCTTATGCTCTTTTTTTAATTTCTTAAGTTCACTTACCCCTGTAGAGATTGCTCCTCCTGGGGTTCTTTTAATACCTACTGTTGATATTTTTAATTTATCAAATAATATATCTGCCACTTGGCTAGGAGAGTTTAAGTTAAACTCTACTTTAGCTAGCTTATAAACTTGTTTTTCTATGGTTGTTATCTTCTTGCCTAATTTATCAGATAACTTATTTAAAGCTTTTATATCTACTTTAATACCATTTTCTTCCATTTGTTCCACCACTTTTATTAAAGCCTTCTCAACTTTTACTAACTTAGGAGAAAGAATGTTTTGCTTAGCTAAATCGTCAATCTCTTGCCCTGTATTATTCTTTACTGGCTCTTGGGCTATTTTCTCGCCAAACAACCCTACTTGCTTAACTGATTGCGGAGCTTTATTAAAAAACTTGTTTAATAATGTATAAAATTCAAAATCATTAAAAGTATTAATTACTTTTGCCCTGTCGTAATCCTCTGCCCTAGCATCTTTTAGTTTAAAATCAATATCCACATTATTATTTAATGTAGCTAACTCTTGAGAGATAAAAGCTTGCTCTTTGTATTTAACTAATTTCTCTAAAACTGGCTTTTTAATCCTCTCTGTTTTAAAACTGTTCTGATCAATCTCAGAATAAATATTTTCTAAAGATTTGAATTCGTTTAATAAGCTAATGGCAGTTTTTTCACCAATGCCAGTTACTCCAGGAATGTTGTCAGAGGGGTCACCCCTTAGGGCACGGTAGTCGGTTAATTGTTCTGGTAATAAGCCACCATATTTATCTTCCACTTCTTCTGGCCCATATAAAACAGTGTCTTTGAAACCTTTACGCATAGTATAAACTTTGGTTTGGTCGCTAACTAATTGCAAAGCATCCATATCGCCAGTTAAAATAATGTTTTCTACTTTAGGTAGGGCTTGCTTTCTAAGACTGTGTTTAACAATAGTAGCGATTAAGTCATCTGCTTCAAAACCAGCACGCTCAAAAATAGGGATACTAAAAGCGCGTAGTATTTTCTTGACTCCTTCTAGTTGATCATAAAGCTCTTGAGGCGCTTTAACTCTTTTAGCTTTATACTCTTTATACGCCTTATGCCTAAAGGTAGGTCCTTTTAAATCAAAAGTAGCTACAATATACTCAGGCTCAATTTCTTTTAAAGCTTTTAAAAAAAGTAAACAAAAACCGTAAACCGCGTTTACGAGTTCTCCTTTTTTTGTTTTAAGAGGAGGCAAAGCGTGATAAGCCCTATGCACTAAAGCATTACCATCTATAATTAAAAACTTTTTAGTTATATCCGACATTAACCTATTCTACTTTTTTATCCCCCAAAAAACAAATATCTGACGTCCGACGTCAGATATTTTTAATTTCTCTTTTGCTCTTATCCGCAAACTTGAATTTATAGTAAATTGTATTCTTTGGCAAGAACTTTTTAATTCTTTCGGGCCATTCTATGGCAATGATGTTTTTAGGGTTACTGATTATTTCTTTAAGACCAAGCTCTAGTATTTCTTCTGATTTGTCTAGGCGGTAACAATCTATATGATAAAAATTATCATACCTTTTAATAATGGTAAAAGTAGGGCTGGTAATATTTTCTTTTATACCCAAGCCCTTAGCTAAGCCTTGGACAAAAGTGGTTTTACCGCTACCTAAATCACCCTGTAAGGCAACAACAACCGCTTGCTCAGCAATTGGTTTTCTTAAAATCTCTTTAGCTAATTTTGTCGCTATGTGCTGAGTTTGACCTGTGGATAAACTCATTTGTTTTTTGGGTATTGACATAAAAAATGGTTTGAGCTAAGTTTAACAAAGTACAGACTATGCCAGAAATACAAAAAGCCAAACAGATAATAGACCACCACGAAGACATCACTATTTTGGCTTCGCCTGAGTTTGTTTTTGATAGTTTCCCTGCTGCTTTAGCCCTTTGTTATAGTTTAAAGAAATTAGGCAAAAATGTAAATCTTATTAACCAAGAATTCCCAGAAAAATACAATTTTTTAGTTAAGGAAAAACTTCAGCCTAGCCAAGCTGATTTTTTAATTACTGTTAAAGAAAATGGTTCTCAGATTTCTCAGGTGGCCTATGAAAGAACTGACAAAGGTTTGAATATTTTTTTAAAAACAAAAAACGGTCAACTGAAAAAGGAGGATATAAAGACTCAAAATATTAAAGAGGTAGGTTTATTAATTACTATTGGTATTAATTCTTTTAAAGTAGTTAATGAAGTGCTTAACGGAGATCCAAAAACAATTATTAATATAGATAAAGACCCTGAGAATGATGCTTTTGGAGATGTTAATATTGTAAAAACAAATGCCTTAACTTTTTCTAAAATCGTTTTTAGCTTAATTGAAGAGCTTAACCATGGCTCGTTTAATAGCAAAATAACCACTGCACTTTTGGCAGGTACTTTACAAGAAACCGAAGGCTTGCAAAGTGCAGGCACTAGCGAAGGGGCTTTTCGTAGAGTTAAGTTTTTATTAGAAAAAGGTGCAGATCTAAAAGCGATTATTAAAAACATCCCAAACATTGCCGATAAAAAGGGTTTACACTTATTAGGTAGGTCTATTCTCAACTCTAAATTAGACAAAGAGAAAGGTCTTGTTTCTGTGATTTTAACAAAACAAGATTTTAAAGAAACTAATTCTCAGCCAGCCGACTTAAAGTTTATGCTTCGTAAAATTAACTCTGGCCTATTTCCATTTCCAAATTTTGTTTGCCTTTGGGAGCAAACCAATTCACCAACAGAAGTTTTAGGGGTAATTTATTCTAAAGATATTAGGAATATAGAAAAGTTTTATCCTGTGTTCTGCCACCAGAAAAAAGGTAATGCTATTATTTTCCGTTCTGATTCAAAAGATATAAACCAAACAAAAGATAAAGTTTTAAAAGTATTTAATCAAAAAAAACCCGCCGTATAAATACGGCGGGGGGTGTTAGCTCGAAACTTCTCTAATAAATTAAAGAACCAGAGTGTTTCCCGGGAATAATTGAGGGTGAACTTAATTATTCCATTACAAGGAAATACCCCTAAGTGTTTCAAGCTAACACCTATATCATAATATATTTTTTGCAAAATGTCAAGCCCTATGACTAATAACCCCTCTCTAGAGCCAAAAGAGGATGTTTTGGATTTAACATTAAGACCTAAGACATGGGACAGCTACGTAGGACAAAAGAAAACAAAAGAAAACGTTAGGATTATTATTGAAGCAGCTAGCCAAAGGAAAGAATCCCCTAATCATCTTTTGTTCCATGGCAATCCAGGCCTAGGCAAAACCAGTATTGCCCATTTAATCGCTGAACAAATCAGTGCTGATTTTAAAGTAACCTCAGGTCCAGCCATTGAAAGACCGGGTGACCTAGCTGCTGTCCTAACTAATTTAAATGAAAACAGCGTACTTTTTATTGACGAGATACACCGACTAAGTAGGGTTATAGAAGAGTATCTTTATCCTGCCATGGAGGATTTTAAATTAAATCTCATTCTAGGCAAAGGCCCAATGGCTCGGACTATGGAAATGTCAATCCCTCGCTTTACTTTAATTGGAGCGACTACTCGTTTAGCAGCTATTTCCAGCCCCTTACGTTCTAGGTTTGGCGCTATTTTTGGTTTAAACTTTTACGAAATAAAAGATATTGAGGAAATTATCAGACGCTCTTGTATTATTCTAAAGACAGAGGCTACCAGCGAAGCAATTAGCATTATTGCTAAATGCTCACGCTACACCCCTAGAACAGCTAACCATTTGTTAAAAAGAATTAGAGATTTCGCTCAAGTCAAAGGCGAAGGGATCATCACCCCAGAGATTACTAGGGCTGCCCTAGTTGCTTTAGAAATTGATCACTTGGGTTTAACTGCCAATGATAAAAGAATCCTCCATGCTATTACTTATAAATTTAATGGTGGGCCAGTAGGGCTCTCTACTTTAGCAGCAGCCACTGCAGAAGAACAAGAAACTATTTTAGATATTTATGAGCCGTATCTTATGCGCCTTGGTTTTATCTCCCGCACCCCCCGTGGCAGAATAGCCACCAAACTAGCCTTCCAGCACCTCGGTCTCCCCCCACCCAAAGACCAAAACTTTTTGTTTTAATATTAACATCTTGGCTTTTCTCTTGGAACTGAATTTGCTAGAATCAGATAAGATGACAAGAAAAATGATAAAATCAGTTTTTGTTTTATTGGTGTTTTTGTTTTTACCTAAAATTGTTTTTGGTGCGGGGGTGGTTATCAATGAAGTAACTTGGGCTGGAACAACTGAGGGGTGGAGGTATGAGTGGGTAGAGTTGTTTAATTCTGGTGGGGCTGTTGATTTGACTGGCTGGCAGATTGATAATGGAGCTAGTGGAAATAAAACCTTGGTTTTAAGTTCTGGAACAATACCTGCGAGCGGGTATTTTTTAATTTGTCGTAAGGAAATGACGGGCTGTGATTTGGTGGAAACTAAAATGTCTTTGCATAATGAGTATAGCTCAAATGGTAAGTTGGTTTTGCGAGATAGTAGCGGTGGCTTAATTGATTCTACACCTGTGACTGATAGCACAACTTGGTCTGGGGGCGACAATACTACAAAACAAACAATGGAAAGGACGAATACGGGCTGGCAGACAAGTGCCAATCCTAATGGCACACCAAGAGTCACAAACAGTATTGCTCAAGCTCCAGAGGTGCCTGCAGTGCCTCTGCCAACGCCTCAACCTCCTACTAACATCCCTACCACCTCCACACCAAGTGGCAGTCCTCTCCCGAGGGCGGAGCCCGAGGAGGAGGACTGCCCTTGGGCTGAGGGTGAGAATTGCTCTTCTGGCGTGAGCGTACAGGCGCCCCCACCAATCACCTACCCCATCAACATCTATATCAACGAAATTATGCCTTCACCCCAAGGCGCAGATAGTGAAGAAGAATGGATAGAGCTATATAATCAAAATGGTTTTGAGATTGATCTAGCTAATTGGCAAATTAAAGATACAGTGGGTGCGGTTAAAACATACACTTGCCCTGCTAACACCAAAATATCTGCCTATGGCTTTTTACTAATTCCACGACCAACTAGTAAAATTACTTTACAAAATAGTGGTGATGGTCTGGAATTATTAAACCCCAATCAAGAACTTGTTTATTCTATAAACTATCCAAAAGCTACAATTGGTCAATCATACAGCCGACAAGGTGAATCATGGGCATGGACAACCACCCCAACCCCAAATACCCAAAACACCATCACCCCACCACAAACTGAGTCCAAATCCGTCGAGGTCGGGCCTCAACGGACTGACGATTCGCCCGAGAACGGGTCTCATACAGACCTAGCTTTGGCAAATGTAAGTGCTACTGTCCCTAATCCCATAAATAATTTATACGTCTTTCTAGTGGCAATAATTATCGCTATCATCTCGGCAATCATTGTTTTGTTTTTAAAACAAAAAGCTAATGATTAGTTTGATTTTTAAAGAATTTTTGTTTAGGATAAAGGTATGAAACTTGAACATTACCCAATAGAAGAACTGAAGAGAGAAATTCTAGATATTGTGGGCAAACATGTTGATTTAAAAAAATACAAGGTATTCTTTTTTGGTTCGCGCGTTGAGGGTAAAGGAGATGATCGTTCAGATATTGATATCGGCATTGAAGGGCCTCAAAAAATACCTTTCGAAATTATGGCTAGAATAAAAGCAGAGACTGATAACATTTATACGCTTTATCTGATCGACATAGTCGATTTTAAAAGGGTTGATGATAAATTCAAAAAGGTGGCTAAGGGCTATATTGAAATAATCTCCCCATAAATATATGACAAAAATAGAATCTGTTTTAATAGATTACAAAAAATCAGTAGAAGGGCTGGCAGAAGCATTAGATCAGGAAAAAACTGCTTTTATGCGAGACTCAGCCATTAAACGTTTTGAGCTCTGTTTTGACCTATCTTGGAAATTATTAAAATCATTTTTAGAAGAAGAAAAAGCCGTAATCTGCCGATCGCCTAAAGACTGTTTCAAAGAAGCGTATCACCATAATATTATGAGCTATAAAGACGAGTGGATTAGAATGACTGATCGTCGCAATGTTGCGGTACATACTTATAACGAGGAGCTTGCTGAGGATATTTATAAAAAACTACCAGATTTTTTAAAACTGTTTCAAGAACTACTAAATAAAATAGAAAACTACTAAATCTATGAGTGGACACTCCCACGCAAAAACTGTGAAAAGGGTTAAAGATGCAAACGATGCAAAACGCGGAAAGATATTCTCCAAAATGGCGAGGTTGATTTCGATTGCGGCCAAAGATGGGGCTGATCTAGAAACCAACAGTAAACTTAAACAAGCCATTGAGGTAGCTAAAAGTGTTAATACTCCTAAAGATAATATTGAACGAGCTATTAAAAAAGGAGTTGGTGGGGATGAGAGTGAGCAGTTAGAAGAAGTGAGTTACGAAGCAATTGGCCCAGGTGGAGTTAGTTTAATCTTAGATGGTATTACGGATAACAAGAATAGGACCTTGTCGGAAATAAGGCAGGTGCTTTTAAAAAACAACTCTAAATTAGCTGATGAAGGTAGCCAGAAATGGGCTTTTGGTCAGAAAGGAGTAATCACTATTCAAATTGAAAAAGATGACAGGGTTAATAACGAAGAAAGCTTGGAGTTGGTCGCTATTGAAGCAGGAGCTGAAGATATCCACGTAAGAGAATATGACGAAGAAAAATATGTAGAGATTACTACCAAGCCAGAAGACTTAGAACAGGTTAAACAACAAATTACTGATCAAGGTATAAAGATTGAAGCTACTAGTTTGGATTGGGTGGCTAATGAAAAACTTGAAGTAGATGCAAGGGCTAGACAGGCCTGTGAAAAACTCTTTGATGAATTAGATGACAATGAAGCAATTCAATCTATTTATTCAAATCTATGATTATCGCAGGAATTGATCCAGGGACAGCCACTACGGGTTTCGGCATTGTAGAGAAAGATGGCAAGGATTTAAAACATATTAGCCATGGAACTATTAGCACTGATAAAAACCTGGCTCAGGGTGAGAGGTTGGCTATATTAGAAAGGGGAATCTTGGGATTAGTTAAACAATTTAAACCAGATGTAATGGTGGTAGAGAAACTCTTTTTTTTTAAAAACTTAAAAACTGCTTTGCCAGTATCAGAAGCTCGTGGAATTATCTTACTAACTGCTACTAAAAAAAAGCTGGTTATTGAAGAATACACCCCCCTTCAAGTTAAAATGACAATTTGTGGTTATGGTAGAGCTGAAAAACAACAGGTGCAGAAAATGGTGCAAGTAATTTTAAAACTAGAAAATATACCGAAACCAGATGATGCTGCTGATGCTCTAGCCATTGCTATTTGCTACGCTGTGGAAAACAAATCATTAAAAGCTTGACTTTTATTTTCAGATAAGTACAATTTTGATTATGTGATAAAAGGTCGCATAAATAATAAAAATATTATTATGTTAGAAATACTTAATCAAGAAGAAGAGGCGACAGAAGAAAGTGAAGATGAAAGTGAAGAAGAAAGTGAAGATGAGTAACTGTTATTAAGGCTTAAAGCCGAGCGCGCCAAAAGGGCCGCTCGGCTTTGAATTATGCTCAAAATTAGGTTATTATAGCTGAAACATGTCTAAAAGAAAATTTCAAGGAAAAGTCTATAAAAAGAAAAGACGAGTACTTAAAATCTTATTCCAAATATTTGGCATAGGAGTTATTGTCATATTTCTAGCTGGTCTAACAACTTTTACTATATTTTTTAAAGATTTACCAAGACCTGAAAAGTTTACTGAAGGCATCATTGCTCAAACCACTAAGCTCTATGACAGAACTGGTGAGGTACTGCTTTATGAAATTGCTGGTGAAGAAAAAAGAACTATTGTACCTTTAGAAACAATACCTGATCATCTTGAACACGCCTTTATCACCACCGAAGACAGGAAGTTTTATGATCATAAGGGCATTGATATTAAAGCTATTTTTCGCTCTATTATTTATGATTTAAAAATAGGCGCCCCAGCCCAAGGTGCTTCAACTATTTCTCAACAATTAATTCGTTCTTACTTTTTAACCTTGCAAAAAACTATTCAAAGAAAAACTAGAGAAATCATTCTCACGCTTGAATTAGAGAGGCGCTATTCTAAAGAACAAATTTTAGAATGGTATTTAAACTTGATTCCTTTTGGCAGTAACCTATATGGCGTAGAAGCTGCTAGCCAAACCTTTTTTAGTAAACCAATTCAAGAAATTACCATTGCTGAATCAGCCCTATTGGCAGGTTTAATCAGGAGCCCTTCTCGCTTATCTCCTTATGGTAGCCATTTAGATGAGCTGTTGTCTATAAAAAATTATATTATTTCTGAAATGGCTAATGAAAAATATATCACCCCAGAACAGGCAGATGAAGCATCAGCCGAAGAAATTGTTTTTGCTGAAATTCAACACTCTATTAAAGCACCTCATTTTGTTTTATTTGTAAAAAACTATTTAGAAAATAAGTATGGATCAAAGTATTTATCAAGGGCTGGCTTAAAAGTAATTACTACTCTTGATTATGATTTACAAGAATACGCCGAAGAGTTAGTTATTCAAAAAATAAAAGCTTTTGAGATTTACAATGCATTTAATGGTGGTTTAGTATCTATCAACCCTAAAAACGGGGAGATCTTAACTATGGTTGGCTCTAAAGAGTACTTTTCTACTTCTCATCCTGAGGGATGTCTTCCGGGTATAGATTGCCAATTTGATCCGCAAGTTAATGTTACCCTATCCCTACGCCAACCAGGTAGCGCCTTTAAACCATTTGCTTATGCCCAGGCATTTAAATTGGGCTACCTACCTCAAACCTTAATTTGGGATACACCTACTGAGTTTAACCCTGCTTGCCCAATAGATATTGACCAAAGCATAGCCAAAGAACTAAAAGAGGATTACGATCGAACAGCAGATATTTGTTATCACCCTCAAAACTATACTGGTAGATTTTATGGTTTAACTAGTTTAAGAAATGCCTTGGCTCAATCTAAAAACTTGCCAGCTGTTAAAGTGCTTTATTTAGCTGGACTACAAAATACCCTTGACTTAGTGAAAAGCTTTGGCTTAAGCACTTTATCAAATTCACGAGACTATGGCTTATCACTAGTACTAGGCGGAGGAGAAGTGCAATTAATAGAAATGGTTTCTGCGTTTGGTATCTTTGCTAACAATGGTACTAAAACATCTATTAATTTTATTAAAGAAATAAAAGACAAATCAGGTAAAGTGATTGAAACTCAAAACAAAAATGCTATTAAAGTTTTACCAGCTCAGGTAGCTAGACAAATAAATGATATACTGTCTGACAATAATGCCAGAGCACCCCTTTTTGGCTACAATTCAATATTAAACTTAGGTGATAATGTAGCAGTTAAAACAGGTACCACCCAAAGAAACAATGATGCTTGGACAATTGGTTATTCCCCTAATATTGTCACTGGAGTATGGGTAGGTAATAATGATAACTCTGCAATGAATAAACCAGGCGTTAGCTTAGCTGGCCCAATTTGGAACAACTTTATGGTTTACGCACTCAGCAAATTCCCAACTGAAGGCTTTGTTCAACCTCAAGAAAGCATTATTAACGATAAACCAATGATAAGTGGCACAATCCCACAAGAAAACCACTCTATTTTGCATTATATAAACAAAAAAGACCCAACAGGGCCTATGCCAACAAATCCAGCCAAAGACGGCCAATACGAATACTGGGAATTCGGCATCCTCAAGTTCCTCGGTCTTGCCCCTCATAACTCCACCACAACCACCTCAACCCCTACTAATTAGAAGAGTACTGATGAAGTAAAGAGCTGACTAATTTTTTAGTATTAGAAACACCTTTGAATTTACCCGATTCAAAGTTTTTTAAAATTTCTTTTTCATTTTTATCTAAGCTGACCCCTAAATTTTTACGGGGGTTGACAAATATTTTTAATTAGTGTAAAAGGA
>CAYOFM010000002.1:21469-23936 GCA_964403365.1 uncultured Candidatus Saccharibacteria bacterium
TATAGGACAAAACAGGATAATGGCTTTTAGTTTGTTATTGTGCAAAATAATAGATTAAAAGGTATGATTCTGATACCACGTCAACTATGCCTTTAAGAACTTTAATAATACACTGGAGGGAGGTGGCTAACTTAGGAGTTAAGATTAGACATAAAGATAAGGAAAGGGGGCAATGTTGCCCCAAAAGACCGAATTTCCCGACAGGGAAGGAGAATACGAAAATGAAGAAGATATTGATAGCAGCGCTGGTAGTATTTGCAATGATGGTAAGCGGTGCATTCGCAGAGCCGGATTGGTCAGTATTCAACGGTATCGTGGATGACGCTAACGATATCACAGGAATCACCGAGGATCTCACTGGATATCACACTCCGACTGACGTTGATCCTTACTCTCTTGGATACATCGGTGGACATTACGACACATACTGCAACACCGATCGCAGTGTGGAGTTCGTGAACTGGGTTTCTATGGCACAGTGGATGCGAGTACAGGTAGACAACATGTATCTGCATGTGATGTTGAGGAAGCCTGGCGTGTACACCGTTGAGACACCAATGAGCGTAAGGATTGCTTCTAACGGTGATGTTCTGGTTACGTTCCAAGAGCTTTGGGGCAGTGATGGCTGGGATGCAGCATGGCACGAGTTCAATGGGAAATCTTATCCTCAGCTCGCCGATGCGCTGGAACCGCAACAGCCGGTTGATAAGAAGTATAAGATAGTGGTCATTGGCGATGTAGAGGGTTCAGAACCAACAGGATTTGAAGATATTCCCGCTGGCGACGAGGTTATAAAGTTTCTGAACTCGCTGGAACTGCATAATCTGGAAAATCCGACAGAGGGTTTTGACCTGACGTTTCAGGAACTGCCAGTGCCATGTAATACTGTTGGTGACTATGTTCTGATCGGTCGGATGGTTTTCCAGGCCGTTAACCAGATGTGGTACATTGACACAGGTGATGGCACGATAGATAGAGGCCTGTGGAACGCTCAAGGAAACGTCGACCCGCCATTCCCGTACCAGAATTAGTGTAATCAATATATTTTGCTGTGTGACAGACCAATGTCACATAGTAAAATCAACCAAGATGGGGGAGTCGACTGACTCACCCCATTTTATTTTACAAAAATATTGATGAATAATGACAAAGTGTTGACAAAATGTCAATAGTTTGGTAGTATCACAACACACATTCTAAGAGGATGTGTTTTAGTTTAGAAGCACATTCCAACTGAATATTTGATGAATTAGAACCAATTTGTGAGAAGAATTAACCTAAGTATTGAGGAGGTGTAAGCATGCAAAGAAGTGTGTTTTTGGTGGTATTGCTGCTTGGATGTTTCGTTTTTTTCGGAACAGCCCAAGCTGACGTTGAGTTAAAGCCAATTGACGACCAGGAGGTGAAAGAAGGAAAGGAATTAAGCTTTGAAATAGAAGCTGTTTCTGATAACGGGCCGGTGGACTTTTTCACTGTGGATATGCCAGATGGTGCTCATCTTGAGAATTTTCAAGAAGTATCGCCTGGGGTTTTTACTTGTGATTTCATCTGGGAGCCCGATTATACTCAGGCAGGCGGTTATGATGTAGTTATAATCGCAAAAGACGCAAGCGACGACGAAGACGCCTGTGGATTTCATATTGAGGTGGAAGATGTAAATCGACTGCCCGACCCACCCGAGAACCCAGTCCCTTTTGACGGAGAAGAAGTCGTTTATTCCGAAGGCAGTTTTGTGTTCTCTTGGGATGGAGACCTGGTTGATGAAGACGGAGATCAGGTTAAATTTTTAATTGAGGTCTGGAAAAAGGGCGAAGCAAGCTCTTTATTTTCTGCTGGAAACCTAGAGAATTCCTATGAAATCATGGAACTTTTGGAGGCAGCAGTTTATCAATGGCAGGTTACTGCCATTGACGAACATGGGGCTGAAGCTGAAGGGCCTATGTGGGAATTTACAGCTGACCAATGGTTCAGGTTATCTGCTGAAGCAGAAACGTTTGCAGTTATGATACGGAAGCCAGGTGAATACACCGGCAAATGGACTGACGTTACTTTCCAAAGCAACGGAGACCTCGCAGTTTACTTTGAAGTAAGCGATGCTGTAGGACCTAATGACGAAGAAATTGAAATCGTCTATGGAGTCAAAGTTGGCGCTGGCGATATAGAATGGCATAACAATGATTGGACAATGAAGATTGATTTCCCGGAAGACGGCTATACGTTTAGCCTGTATTTTAAGATAAAGGCCGAGGCGTTTCATAGCTCTGGACTTTATCAGGGCGGTATCAATCTAATTGTGTCTATGAAAAACTAAGGAGTTGAATAATGAAGAGAATATTTTGCCTGTCGTTTTTTCTAGTCATGCTGTTTATGCTGCAAATAGGAATATCTGTGGCACAGAACAGTAGTATTGAGGAAGAAAAACAAGGCATTGGGCTGACATTTTCACCACCTGAGCATATCATCAACC
>CAYOFM010000003.1:0-22889 GCA_964403365.1 uncultured Candidatus Saccharibacteria bacterium
GATTATTTAGCTCCAAGTATTGTCAGTGATGGTATTCTTTTAAGCCCTAAAGCTTTGTATAATAAGTTACCTACTGTTTCTTTATCTAGAATAGGTAAGAAAAGATTACAAGAATCGTTAAAAGACTTAGAGCAAGGTCATTTTAAAACATTTGACAATATGGAAGATTTAATCGCAGACCTGCATAAATAGTATGCGATTAATTTTTACTGCAAGATTTGAAAGGGATTATAAGAAATTGTCCAGTATTATCCAAAAAAAGACAGATGAAAAATTACTTTTATTAGCGCAAGATTCCTCGCATCCTTCCTTAAGGGTAAAAAAGATAAAAAGATATAATCATTTGTTTGAGTGTAGTATCACACAAAGCTATCGTGCCTTGTTCACATTTGGCAAAGATTGTTGCATTTTGCACCAAGTCGGCACTCACGACATTTTAGATAAACTTTAAATAAAATATGCCAGAAGAAAATATTTATAAAAAAATTGATAGGCAGACAGAACTTTTAGAGATTATTGCCAAGCAAACCCGTAAAACCGAAAAATACATCCTCTGGGGTAGAGTCTTGTCTGTGCTAAGATTACTAATCATCATCGCTCCAATTATTTTAGCCATAATTTATTTACCACCATTCATCCAAAGTTCAATTGATAAAATCCGAGGGATTTTACCAGAAATCCAAGAACTAAAAGGACTAGATCAAACAATCCAGAATATCTCGAATAAACTACCCCAATAAAAAAGCTTTATTCCTCTGGACAAAACTTAGTATTTATGCTATTTTTTTATTGTAATATAAATAGGTCGCTATTTAACAATCTAAAAGGAGGTGGAAACAATGGGCGGAATAACACTTGATCAAGAAACCGAAGAAGATTGGCCAGAAGATGAAGAAGAGATAGGAAAAGATACTGAAAATGCGAACGAAGGTCTTGGAAGTACCATTATTTGCTATCTGAAAAAAATCAGGAAAACCCCACTGCTCTCCCGAAAACAAGAAAAGGAATTGGCAGAAAAAATTGCTCAAGGCGATGAAGAGGCACGCAAAGAGATGATAGAGGCAAACTTGCGCCTGGTTGTTTCTATCGCCAAAAAGCATATTGGTCAAGGATTGCCACTTATGGACCTAATAGAAGAGGGTAATCTTGGCTTAATGAAAGCGGTTGGTAAATTTGACCCAGAAAGGGGCTGTAAATTCTCTACTTATGCTACTTGGCAGATTAGGCAAAGCATAACTAGGGCAATAAGTGAGCAGTCAAGGACAATTAGATTACCGCCCCATATGACCGAGAAAATCAGAAAACTACTCCGCATGAGAGCGCAAGTCTCACAAAATACCGAGAATCCATATGTTTCTAGAGAAGAGTGTGCGAATGCAATGTCGGTTAGCACAGAAACAATATCTTTTTTACAAGATGTAGCTAGTTTAAATAGTAGCCTTCTCATGTTGGACGAACCCATCGAGGATAGCCTTAGATACTCTGATCACCATGATGTTATCTCATCTGAGAATACACAAATTCTAAGAGAAATTGAAAATACTCAGTCACAAAAAAGAATTGAAGAAGTACTAGAGGATCTTTCAAAAAGGGAAGCTGAAGTAATTAGACTTCGCTTTGGATTATCAGATGGCAACCCATGGACATTAGGTCAGATAGGTAAAAAGTTTGACCTTACTAGGGAAAGAATACGCCAAATCGAAACCAAAGCTCTGATAAAATTAAGGCATCCAAAGCATACCCAGAAGTTAAAAGAGCTTTACTAAACGGGTTATTCTGCACAAACAGAGTAACCTCTAACTTTTCCACTTAGGGCTTGACAAATCCAAAAAAAGGAGTATAATAAAGGTATGGAAATGGCATTATAATCTTCTCAAAAGGAGGGAAAAGATGTCTAAGAAAAAAACTATCAAGGTAGTATTTATCTTGCTAGTTATTATATTCATCATTCTTGGTGAATTCTATGTAAGTCGCATAGAAAAAAAGAATGATAAAGAAATCCTAAGGGTTGAGGCTAGAACACGAGCCAGACAGAGTCGCGACAGTGACTCTATTATCGTGATCGGCACTGACCCAAGAGAGGAGTACAGGAAATGAAACAGAAAGAAGTTCTCCACAACACTCCAAGTATTGTGGAGAAGGCAATAAGATTTAAGTGGTGTGCCTTCGGGCTCGCCGCTTACGTAGGAGCCATCTACATGCTCCATATAGATGGGCTAGCGAAGTTACTTTACCCTGTACTTTTCAAGGGGTAAAGCAAAACGAAGCACCGGTCAACATACATTCATACATACCGACCGGTGCTCTTTCTTTACAAAAAATTATTAGATAATTTGTTTGATTTCAGCTAGCTTTGCCTCAGCTAACTCCTTAGTGCCTGCTTCAACAATAACTCTTAACAAATTCTCTGTGTTAGACGGCCGAGCATGAAGCCACCAATCTTTTAAATCAATTCTAACGCCATCTAGATGAGATACTTCACCCTCACTATATCTCTCTTCCAAATCCCTGATAGCTTTTTCTTTATCTTCTACTTCTAGATTCATAATATCTGTTAAAAAGTATTTCTTGAATGGCAAAATTAATTCTGATAATGATTTTTGCTTGGTCGCCATCTCTTCTAAGATATTAAATAAAGTTAGTAAAGGAGCTTCACAATAATTTTGATCTCTAAACAAAAAATGCCCAGAGTATTCTCCGCCAAAAATAGCATTCTCCTGTTTCATTTTTTCTTTAACAAAAGTAAAACCAACTCTTGTTTCAATCGGCTTGCCACCAGCATCTTTAATAACCTCTGGAGCGATATTGCTCATAAAGTTATAGGCAATGGTTTCATTTGGACTATTTTTAAGTAGTTTTTGAGCAATCAAAGGTAAAATATAACTAGCTGGCACTGCTTCTCCTCTTTCATCAACGATAGCTACTCTGTCACCATCAGCATCAAAGGCAACCCCTAAATTAGCTCCCTGCTCCTTAACCGCCTTTTGCAGGTCAACTAAATTAGCTGGTTTTGATGGGTCTGGTGCGTGGTTTGGGAAAGAACCATCAACTTCTTTAAATAAATGAACAATCTCACCTTTAAAAACACTATCCAGCTTTTCAATAAGTACTCCAGCTGCGCCATTAGCAGTATCTACTGCTATCTTAAAGTCCTTAAATTTATCTAAATTAAAATTCTTTAAATTACTCTCCAAATAATCATCTAAAACATCTTTCTTGATTATTTCTCCTTTCTGTCCCGCTGGCTCTGGTTTCTTACTCTCCATCTCTAAAACCATATCTCTAATTTGATCAATACCAGTATTACCCGCTATCATTGAAGCATTCTCTTGATTTAGCTTAAATCCATTATACTCTGGAGGATTATGGCTGGCTGTTATTTGTATCCCTCCGTTATAATCATAATTCCAAACTGTAAAATAGAAAACAGGGGTAGGCATTAAGTCAATGTCAATTACATCAGCCCCCTCATCTAAAATTCCTTTTTGGGTAGCTTCAAACAACTCAGGAGAAGAATTACGACCATCTCTTGATAAAACAACCTGTAATTTGTCCTTGCTCTGTTTTTCTTTTAAAAACCTAACTACTGCCCGACCTACTAAATAGGCTAAGTCGGTAGTGATTTGTTCCCCAAAAATACCACGAATATCGTAAGCTCTAAAAACTTTAGGATCAATATTTAACATATATTTATATAGAGTTGGTTACAAAATTATTTCTACTGCGCAATACTGTCATTTTACGCTAAAATGGTTGACTTTTCAATAGGTTTAAGTAGAATAGGAGTATATGCAAAACTACGAATTAACTTACTTGATTACTCCAGACTTGGATGAAAAAGCAGCTGGAGAAATTCAAGAAAAAACAAAAACTTTACTAGGCGCAAGTATGGTGCCTGTAGTTTTTAAAAAGATAAAACTAGCTTATCCTATTGATAAAAAAATAGATGCTTTTTTAGTATCTGTTGATTTTCACCAAGAGCCAGGTAAAATCCCAGAGATTAGTAAAGAAATAGAGAAGATGCCAGAAATCATTAGGTTCCTGTTAATCAAAAAAGAAATAGAAAAACCTAAAAAAGCCAAGAAACCAAAAGCTGAAAAAAAAGAACCTATCACAGAAGAAAAACCAAAGAAAACCAAAGAAGAAAAGAAAAAGGATATGGATACCCTAGAAAAAGATTTAGATAAAATTCTAGAAAGCTAAATTATTAACCCCATGAATCTCAACAAAGCATTTATTATCGGCAGATTAACTAGAGACCCAGAAAGAAGGCAACTTCCTTCTGGTGGGAGTGTGGTTAATTTTGGTATGGCTACCAACCGTTATTACACAACTCAACAAGGGGAAAAAAGAGAAGATACAGAGTTTCACAACATTGTAGTATTTGGAAAGATGGCTGAAACTATTGCCACTTATTCTAAAAAAGGATCTGAACTATATATTGAAGGTAGAATTCAAACTAGAAGTTGGGATGATACTACTAGTGGACAAAAAAAATACCGTACTGAAGTTGTAGCTGAAAGAATGCAATTAGGAGCAAGACCAAGTGGCGCTAGCGGTGGAGGAGGTGGTTTTAGTCCTGCTCCAGCATTTGCTTCTAGCCCTGCCCCACAAATGCCTAATCCAGCCTTACAAAACAAACAACAACCAATGACTACAGTGAGTGAGGAAGATATTCCGGTTATTCAGGAAGAAACCCCAGAGCCAACACCTAAGGCGCAACCAGAAGCCACTGAGGCTAGCTCAGAGCCAACAAATACTGCTAACCAAGTACCAAATAGCCCATTTGAAAAGCCTGCGGATGAAATAGACGTCAAAGACATTCCGTTTTAAACTAGACCTCCCGCGCAATAATCCTTTCTATTCAACTTTTAAATTTTGGCTACAAACTGTTCGGCAGACACGGTGCATTTTTTAACGGCTCCGCAGGAGCTCCGCCTAAAATGCCCGTTCAAGACAATCAATTGTCTTGAACCTCGTCGATGATGCTATGGCATCACCTCCTCGCTCTTCACAGTTCTCGCTTCAAAATTTCTTCGTTTCATTACGAAAAATTATCACGCAGTAGGTCTAAAAACATTACTATATTATGCATTGCTATTTTTGCCAACAAAACAAAAAACAAGTAGATTTTAAAGAGACTCAAGCTCTTAATAAGTTTTTGTCTGCAGCGGGCAAAATAAAGTCTAGAAAAAAGACTAATTTATGTGCCCAGCATCAAAGAAAGCTAACTAAAGCTGTTAAACGTGCCAGATTTATGGCTCTGATCCCCTACACAAAAGCATAAGCTCTATATTCGATATCGGATATCGAATATTGAAAAAAACGGTTACAAGCCGTTTTTTTGTTTGGGAAATACTATTAGAAATCAAGTTTATACAGAGCTGAAGGCAGAAATAGTGGCTTTCTTTATTTCTGCGGCTAGCTTTTTGTTCTCTTTTAAAAATAGCTTGGAGCCGGGCATACCTTGACCTAGTTTTTGATTACCATAAGCAAACCAAGAACCAGATTTCTTTATTATCCCGTACTTAATCCCCATATTAATCAAATCTGCCTCCTTGGATATCCCCTCGTTATAATATATATCAAACTCTACACCCTTGAACGGTGCAGCTACCTTGTTTTTAACAATTTTAGCTTTTATTCGAGAACCAACAACTTCGTCTCCTTTTTTAATCTGAGCAGACCGAGATAGCTGAATTCTAACAGAAGAATAAAACTTTAAAGCCATTCCCCCAGGGGTCGTAATTGGGCTCCCAAACACCACTCCAATTTTCATTCTGGTTTGGTTCAAAAAAATAACCAGAGTATCTGTTTTAGAGATAATACTGGTTAACATTCTCATAGCTTGGCTTAATAACCGTGCCTGTCTGCCCATATGCTGGTCCCCTATCTCGCCTTCTATCTCTGCTTTTGGTGTTAAGGCAGCTACTGAATCTATAACAATTACATCTAGGGCATGTGAACGAACTAAGGTTTCTACTATTTGTAAGGCTTGTTCACCAGAATCTGGTTGAGAGATTAATAAAGTTTTGGTATCAACACCAATTCTTTTAGCATAATCTGGATCCATAGCATGTTCTGCATCTACAAAAGCACAAGTACCACCTTTTTTCTGTGCTTCAGCAATAATATGAAGCGATAAGGTGGTTTTTCCGCTACTTTCACCGCCATATATCTCAATCACTCTACCACGGGGCACTCCCATAACGCCTAGTGCATAATCCATAGCTAAACTACCAGTTGGGATTACATCAACATCCACTGGCTTTATTCCAGACAACTTCATAATCGCACCTTCTCCAAATCTTTGTTCTATCTCTTCTAACGCCTCATTTAATCCTTTTACTTTATCTTCTGCTTTATCTTCTGCTTTTTCTTTTGGCATACTTTTAATACTGTTCCTCCATGAGTGTTCCTCCTCGACTAGTTTTATTTACTCTCAATTTCAACATTTGAGGCATCTATAAAGCCTTCTTCGTCTGGCCCTTCATCTTCTTGCTTGCCTATGGTGCCTACTGGCCCTACATCAGCTACTGGTTCTTCTGGTTGCCCCTGAGCAAACATTACTTCTCTTGGCCGTGAACCATCTTGTTCACCAATTATTCCATCTTCTTCTAAAATATCTAAAATTCTAGCAGCTCTAGCATAACCAATCTGAAGGCGCCGTTGAAGTAATGAAGCAGAGGCTTTTTGATATTGTATAACCACCTCTTTGGCCTCATCATACAACTCGTCTTTAGCTGAAAAATTAACAATATCCTCACTAGTAGACATTCCAGTTAAGGCTACGCTAGCTACAGTATCTGCTTTTTTAGCTTCTTCTAACTCTTCTCTTTCTTCAGTTGCATTCTCTTTAGCAATATAGTTAACAGCTTTTTTCATCTCTGAAGTGGCTACAAAGCTACCTTGAATTCTTTTTGGCCGAGAAAACTCTGCTGAAATAAATAACATATCTCCTCTGCCTAGTAGTTTTTCTGCCCCACCAGTATCTAAAATAGTTCTAGAATCAATTTGAGAAGCTACTTGAAAGGCAACTCTTGAGGTGATATTAGCTTTAATCAAGCCAGTAATTACCTCTACTGATGGTCTTTGGGTGGCCACAATTAAATGGATACCTACTGCTCTGGCTAACTGGCTCAAACGAACAATAGAGGTCTCTACTTCTTTTCCCTTAGACATCATTAAATCTGCTAACTCATCAATGACTAAAACAATATATGGCATCAATTCTACCTCCCCATCACCCTTTTTCTGCTTTTTCTCAATATTACTGTTATAGGCATGGATATCACGTGAACCTGCCTCACGCAAAACATCAAATCTTCTTTCCATCTCCCCTACCAACCAATTTAAAGCGTTAACTGCTTTTCTAGCATTTAAAATAACTGGAGTAAGTAAGTGAGGCAGGGAAGCATAAACTGGAAATTCTACTCTTTTTGGATCAATTAAAATTAAACGAAGTTGCTTAGGTGAATGTTTGCAAATCAAGCTTAAAATCAATGAATTCAAACAAATTGTTTTACCACTACCAGTAGCACCAGCCACTAACAAATGGGGCATTCTACCTAAATCAGGCATCATTATTTTACCCATTACATCCATACCTAGAGCTAAAGACAAATACTGTGATGAATTTTGAAACTCTGGGTTAGCTAATAAGCTACCTATTTTTACGTTAGCTCTTATACTATTAGGCACTTCTACACCCACCAAAGACTTACCTGGAATCGGTGCTTCAATTCTAATCGGATGAGCTGCTAAAGAAAGAGCTAAATCATTATTTAAATTAACAATTTTAGATAGTTTTACTCCCTCAGCTGGTTTAAAAGTATATTGAGCCACAGTAGGACCAACATTTACCTCATCCATAGCTACATTAATACCAAAATTAAGCAAAGTCTTTTGAATAATCTCAGCATTTTTCTCAGTATCTCCGCTAGATGGCTTTTCTATAGAAATATCAAATAAATCTAATGGTGGCCGTTTATAATCATCATCTATTGGTTTTATCTCTTTATTGGTAGCCTGCTCTTGCTTTATCTCTTTTACTTTAATCGGTTTTTGTTTCTTGCCTTTAATAATATCAACAGCTTTTATTTCAAACTTTGGTTTTTCTGATTTCTGTTCTTCTGCTGACTCTCCTTTAATAAGTTTTAACTCCTCTTGCTTTTGATTATCTTTTTTCTCTTCTTTGGCTTGCTTCTTTTTCTTGGGTAAAAGCTCCCAAACAATCAAACCACCCACCAGAACAATAACCGCAAAAATAATAAAAGCTAAAGCTGGGCTCAAGTATTTGAATAAAGGCCAACTAACAGCCCAGCCTAAAAACCCACCTGAGCCTTGCCCTATACTCTGGGTTTCTAAAATACCTGAGATACCAATAACAAACAAAACAACAGCAATCACAGCTGGAGTAATAACTCTTTCTTTTTGCGGTTTTAAAATAACAAAAGCAGTTAAAAGCAATAAAACGGGGACAAAAAATAAAGTTTTGCCCATGGTTGTATTTAAAAGATTAAACACTGTTTCACCAAAAGCACCAGCTTTTCCAAAAAAAGAAAAAACAATAACCACTCCGACGGTGAGTATAATGATAATACTAATCCATTTCCTAAGCCGAGAAGTAAAAATAGGGTACTTGGGCTTTTTCGCCTTTTCTTCCTTTTTTTGTAATGCCAGCATTTCTTTAGCTATACTCTTAGCTGCTTTCTTATCTCTCTTAGCTAGGGCAACTTTTTGTGTACTCTTTCTACTATGCCCTATCCCCCTGCTCACACTTAGAGTAGTATTCTTTCTTTTTGATTTATTTTTTTTCTTTTTCTTTGCCATAATATATTATTATATACCCCCCTCCCCCTAAAATCAAATTGGGAGATTAGCTAATAAAATCAAGGTAATTTTCTCTGGTTATCACCTGATACGTAGCATTTTTATAACTCCCCATCCAATCCTTTGGCGCTTTTACTCTTGCTTTAGGCGACCACTTTATTTCAAAACCATAAAGCTTTCCATCTCTCTCTTCCACTAAATCAACCTCTTGCCCATCATAAGTCCGCCAAAAATAACTTGTGCCTACTTTTACTCGATAACTATTATGTTTTAATCTTTCCATAACAATAAAATTTTCAAATAAAGCACCAACGTCATCTCTATCTTTTAAAGTATTAAATTGAGAGATGACTGCATTCCGAACACCATTATCGTAAAAATAGTATTTTGCTTTGCCAGAAATCTCTTTTCGTAAATTGCGACTAAACCCACCAATACGTTTTAAAACAAAAGCTTTTTCCAATATATCTAGGTATCTGCCCACTGTTTTGACATCTAAACGCACTTGAGTGGCTAACTCATTTAACGAAACTTCATTACCCACTTGAAAAGCCACTAATTTCAATAAATCAAGCAATTGCTTTGAACTTTTTATTTTTTCTAAACTAAAAACGTCTTTAAGTAAATAGGAATTAACTAATTCATTTAATAAAACTGTTTTTTCTTGATGGCTTTCTGAGGTAATAATTTCAGGGTAAGAACCAAAAACTAAAAAATCCTCAAGCTTCTGCTTAAGTTCATATTTATTGTATTTTTCTAAAAGCTCCATCTGAGCAAACGGAAACAAGGTTAATGTTTTTTTTCTGCCAGTCAATGGTTCACCAACTTTCTGTGCTAAATCAAATGACGAGGAACCAGTAGCAATTATATGCAAATCAGGTACTTGATCAACTAAAATCTTCAATCCCATACCAACACTAGGGACTTGTTGAGCTTCATCAATGGCAATTAAATCATAGCCACTGGCATATTCTTTAATTTGTTTAAAGTCTTGAGAACTTAAAATTTGTTGAGTTTTTATATTATCCCCAGAATCCAGCTTATACTTTAATTTTGTTTTAGATAAAAAATCCTCAAGTATGGTTGTTTTCCCCACCCTACGAGGACCGTAAATGATCAATGCCTTACCTTTTTTTATTAATTTTTCTAAGTTGTAAAAACGTTTAATCATAGAATTTATAATCCATAAATTAGTACAAATATATGGAGTGCCACTCCATATATTCATAATATAATATACGCTACTATCTGTCAAATCCACTTATCCACACCCATCTTTCTCACTCCCCTCTCCCTAAAATTAAATGGGTGACAAAAAATATAAAAAAAGCAAGGGGTGTAAGTTAAAATCCTGCCGAGGGGCAGGATTTTCAATACTCGATATCGTCAATACTCGATATCGGATATCGAATCATTTTAATAACTAATGATTGGTTACTTTGATTTTCTGTGGACGCCAGTACCAGCAGGGATAAGGCGACCAATCATCACGTTTTCTTTTAAGCCTAATAGTTTATCTTCTTTACCTTCTAGAGCTGCTTTAATTAAGACACGGGAAGTTTCCTGAAAAGAAGCAGCCGATAAAAAGCTATCTGAAGTAATAGATACTCTGGAAATACCTAGGATAATGGTTTTGCCTTTACCTAAACTCTTGTTTTCTTTTTTTAGTTTTGCATTAATCTCATTGAATTCTGCTAAAGAAATAACCTGCCCAGCTACCCAAGGGCTATCTCCTCCATCAGAAACTCTTACCCTAGAAAACATCTGCCTAATCATTATTTCTAAATGCTTATCGTGGATATCAATACCCTCGCCAGCATAAATCTTTTGAATCTCTTTTAAAATATATCGCTGAGTTTCTAAAATACCACTGATTTTAAACAATCTTTTTAAGTCTAAACTGCCCTGACACAAGGCCTGCCCCTCTTTAATCATATCTCCTTTTTTAACATAAACCTCAGCATCAAGTGGTAATTTATACTCTACAATCTCTGCTTTTTTCTTTTTAGTTGCTTTTTCTGTTTCTATCTTAACTACGCCTGTTTCTTTATCAACAAACTTAACTTCTCCTTCTACTATGCTTATTATTGCCTCACCCTTAGGAGTTCTAGCTTCAAAAATCTCTTCTACTCGTGGCAAACCACGGGTAATATCACTAACACTAGATACGCCACCAGTATGGAAAGTTCTCATAGTTAATTGTGTGCCTGGCTCACCAATTGATTGAGCAGCAATAACTCCTACAGCATCACCAATTTCACACATCTTGTTTCTGCCCATTTCCCAACCATAACACTTCTGGCAAACTTTTCTTAAATTCCTGCAAGTTAAAGGAGATCTAACTGTTAATCTTTGATACTTAGAATCAACAATTGCTTTTGCCTCTTGCCAACCAATTAATTCTCCTTTTTTAACAATAGGAACCTTTTGTCCCTCTAGTGTCACGTCTTCCAACACTATGCGACCGACAAGTTTAAATCTAAAGTCCTGCCCTACCTCATCAGCGTCCTCACGCCTTACTTCTAAGCCTTCTTTATCTCCACAATCCTCTTCATCAACAATCATTTCATGGGCTACATCAGCTAATCTTCTAGTTAAGTAGCCAGAAGCAGAGGTACGAAGAGCTGTATCTGCAGTACCCTTTCTAGCTCCATGAGTGGAGATGAAAAACTCTAACACGTCAAAACCTTCTTTAAATGAATTCTTAATCGGTAATTCAATAATTCTACCAGTCGGCGAAGTAACTAAACCCTTCATACCAGCCATTTGTACTGGCTGGGCCCAAGAACCTCTAGCTCCAGAATCAATCATAGCAAATACTGGTCCGTCCTTAGGTAAGGTCTCTGGAATTAACTTCTCTATTTTTTCTTTCATCTCTTGCCATATCTCAATCATTTTTACGCTTTTTTCTTTTTTACTTAAAAATCCTTTATTAAAATGCGCTTCAATCCTATCTACTTCTTTTTCTGCCTTTGCTAATAACTCTTTTTTCTCTGGTGGTACAATTAAATCATTCATACCCCAACTTATACTTGATAAAGTAGCATACTCAAAACCAATTTCTTTAATTTTATCAACCATTTCTTGAGTATCCTTTAAGCTAAACTCTTGAATAACATACGAAATAATTTGAGAAAGTTTTTTAGAATCAATTTGCTCGTTGTAATACTTAGCTTTTTCTGGCAAAGCACTGTTAAAAATAACTCTACCGCAACTTGTTTCCAGTAATTCAGCCTTTTTACCTTTGCCCTGTTCTTGGTATACTTTAACTTTAGCCCTTAGATCAATTTGACCTACTTGCTCAGCTAAAATTACTTGATCAAAATTACTAAAACACTTACCCTCTCCATTAGCCCCTGCTAGTAAAGCAGTCATATAGTACACCCCCAGTATCATATCTTTAGATGGAGTGATAACTGGCATACCATCAGCTGGTTTTAGTAAATTAACCCCAGAAAGCATATATTTAGCTGCTTCCTTTTGAGCATCTTTGGATAAGGGTAGATATACGGCCATTTGGTCGCCGTCAAAGTCCGCATTGTAGGCCCTACATACTAATGGGTGTACCTTAATAGCCTCTCCTTCAATTAAGATTGGATGAAAGGCCTGAATACCTAACCTATGTAAAGTAGGGGCCCTGTTTAATAAAACAAGCTTGTCTTTAACAATATCCTCTAAAGCTGCCCATACCTCATCTCCACCTTCTTCAATTAATCTGGCTGCACCTCTGATATTAAATGCTAACTCAGCATCTAATATCTTTTTAATAACAAAAGGTCTAAATAGCTCTAAAGCCATAATCTTAGGTAGGCCACATTGATAAAGCTTTAATTCTGGTCCTGGTATAATCACAGATCTACCAGAATAATCCACACGTTTACCTAATAAGTTTCTTCTAAACCTACCCTGTTTACCACTTAATACATCTGCTAAAGATTTTAATAATCGCTTGCCACCAGTAGTGGCTGTAACCATTTGGCTTTTTCTCATCTTGTTATCCAAAAGGGCATCTACTGCTTCTTGCAGCATTCTTTTTTCATTTCTAACAATTACCTCAGGAGCAAATATTTCAAGTAAGTATTTTAAACGATTATTTCTGTTAATTACCCGACGGTATAAATCATTTAAATCAGAGGAGGCATAACGACCACCATCCAATTGAACCATCGGCCTTAACTCAGGTGGTAATACTGGCAACACTTCAAAAAACATCCACTCTGGTCTTAATTTGGATTTAATCATACCTTGAAAAAGCTTTACTTGGGCTAAAGTTTTTCTTTTCTTTAATCCTGTTTCTTTAGAAGCTTTTTCTCTTAACCTTATAATCTCTTTTTTTAAATCTACTTTTTCAAAGATTTTTCTTAAGGTTTCAGCTCCAGTGCCTGCTTCAAAAACCTCGCCATAGTTTATAGAAAAGTCACGGTATTCTCCTTCAGTTAAAACGGAACCAACTTTTAGTTGGCTAATTTCCTCTCTTCTTTGAGATAAAAGTGCTTTTATTTCTTCTATTTTTTCTTTTTTAATTTCTGGCTTTAATGTTTCTGCTTTAATAGCTTTAATCTTTTTAGCAAACTCTCCATCAATTTCTTTTAAGACATCTTGTTTAGCGCCATCATTTACTTTTATCACAATATATGAGGCAAAGTAAACTACTTTTTCTAATTTTTGGCTAGATAAATCTAAAACCATACCAATTCTACTTGGCACACCCCGCAGGAACCAAATATGGCTAACAGGAGTAGCTAGTTTGATATGGCCCATTCTTTGCCTTCTAACTGCACTTCTGATAATTTCTACCCCGCAACGGTCACAAACAATACCTTTAAACCTAATCCCCTTGTATTTACCGCAATAACATTCAAAATCTTTAGAAGGACCAAATATTTTTTCGCAAAAAAGCCCATCCTTTTCAGGCCTTTGAGTACGGTAGTTTATGGTTTCTGGTCGTTTTACCTCGCCAAAAGACCAAGACAAAATATCCTCTGGTGAGGCTAGTTTAATACGTATAGATTGTAAATCGCTAACTTTCATAAATTTATTTACGCCCACATCTACTGAGCAATCCTCGTCCTCAGCCCAAGGTCAGACCTCGTCCTCGGGCTCCGCCCTCGGCAGAGAACTGCCACTTGGTGTAAGCTGTTATTTAGCTTTTGGTCCTGCTTTTTTTGGCTCTAATTTTCTACTTGGCCTAACCGCCTCTTCAATCTCATCAGGTAATGTTCCTTTTACTTCTATATTCATACCCAATGCTTTTAGCTCATTAACTAACAAGTTAAAGGAAGCAGGTAAGTTTGGTTTCCTGATTGGTTCTCCTTTTAAAATTGATTCGTAAGTAGCAGCACGCCCAGGCACATCATCAGATTTAATAGTTAACATCTCTTGTAATGTATGCGCCGCCCCGTAAGCTTCAAGGGCCCAAACTTCCATTTCTCCTAATCTTTGCCCACCAAATTGCGCTTTACCACCCAATGGCTGTTGAGTTATTAAAGAGTATGGGCCGATAGAACGCATATGCACCTTGTCTTCTACCATATGAATCAACTTCATCATGTACATATACCCCACAGTTACTTCTTTAGGAAATATCTCTCCAGTTCTGCCATCAAATAACTGCACTTGGCCTGATTCTGGTAGGCCTGCCTCTTTTAACTCTTTTTTAATATCTGTTTCATTGGCGCCTAGTAACGCTGGAGAAATAGCTAAGTAGTTTAACTCATGAGCTGCCCAACCTAAGTGAGTTTCTAAAATCTGGCCAATGTTCATACGAGAAACCACGCCTAAAGGATTAAGCACAATATCAATTGGTGTCCCATCAGCCATATATGGCATTTCTTCTTCTGGTAATATTACAGCCACAATACCTTTATTACCATGTCTGCCAGCTAATTTATCACCTACTCTAATTTTTCTAATTTGAGCTACCTCTACTTTAATTCTTTTTAAAACACTTGGTTCTAATTTATCTCCTTTATCCCGTGAAAACACCCTTACTTTAATCACCCTACCTCTTTTTCCATGCTCCATTCGCAGGGAGGTATCTTTTACTTCTTCAGCTTTTTCACCAAAAATTGCCTTGAGTAATCTTTCTTCAGCAGTTAAAGTTTTTTCACCTTTAGGTGAGATTTTACCCACTAAAATATCATTAGGTCCTACTTCAGCCCCTACTCTAATCACTCCTTCTTCATCTAAATCTTTTAGTTTATCTTCAGAAACATTAGGAATATCACAGGTAGTTACTTCTTCACCCAGTTTTGTATCACGCACATCACAAGTAAAATCTTCTATGTGAATAGAAGTAAACGCATCTTCTCTAACCACTCTTTGTGAAACTACAATAGCATCTTCATAGTTACCACCTCTAAAAGGCATAAAAGCAACAAAAGCATTTTTGCCTAGGGCTAACCTGCCTTTATCCATAGCAGTACCATTAGCTATAATCTCTCCTTTCTTCACTTTTTGCCCTTTTACTACACATGGTCTTTGGTAAGTAGCGGTATATTGATTTCTTCTTTGGAATACACGAAGAGGGTAAGTAATTGATTCTTTACTAGTTTTAAATTTAATCTCTCCAGCAGAAACCTCTTTGACTACTCCATCTTCAGGAGCTACTACGGCCTCGCCAGAATCAATAGCCACATTTCTTTCCACGCCTGTACCAACGAGTGGAGCATCTGGTTTTAGCAATGGCACAGCTTGGCGCTGCATATTAGAGCCCATTAAAGCACGGTTAGCATCATCATTTTGTAAAAATGGAATTAAAGAAGTAGCTACACTCAAAGGCTGTTTAGAAGAAACATCAATATATGCTACATCTTTTTTATTTACTGCAGTTGGTTCTCCTTTACTTCTGGCATCTACTTCTTCATCTAAAAGAACGCCCTGATCATCCATCCTGACCCCAGCATGAGTAATAATACTTCTCTCTTCCTGACCAGCAGTTAAATGATCAAATTCTTTAGTTACTTTACCATCTTTCACTTTAAAATATGGAGTTTCTAAAAAACCAAAAGGATTAACTAAGGCAAAAGAAGCCAAATGGTTAATCAAGCCAACATTTTGTCCCTCTGGAGTTTGGATAGGACAAATCCTACCATAATGAGATGGTTGTACATCCCTTACTTCAAAACCAGCTCTTTCTCTAGTTAAACCACCTGGCCCAGTAGCAGTTAACCTTCTTTTATGCTCTACTTCTGCTAACGGATTCTCTGCATCCATAAATTGAGAAAATTGGGAAGCAGCAAAAAACTCTTGAATCACTGCCATAACTGGCCTTGGATTAATTAATTGACTAGGGCTTAGGCTATCTGGATCAAGCGTAGACATTCTATCTTTAATGATTCTTTCCATTCTCATTAAGCCTACTCTGATTCTGCCAGAACACAGTTCTGACAAATTTCTAATTCTTCTATTACCCAAATGGTCTATTTGGTCTGGTTGGGCTTCTGGATCATTATTTAATCTAATAATTTCTTTAACTACAGCTACTAAATCTTCTAGAGTTAAAACCCTTTCCTCTTTACTAATAGTCTCATCAATAATACCTCTCTTTTTTGGCTTTTTACTTTCCTCTAAATAATCTACTAATCTTTCTTTCATTTTCCATCTACCCACTTTACTTAAATCATATCTTTGAAAATTACAAAACATATTAACCACCAATTCTTTAGCAGCATCTGGGCTAACTAAATCACCAGGCCTTATTTTTTTATAAATCTCAACAAAAGCATCTTCTGGTGCTTGGCTAGTATCTCTAGCTAAAGTTTTTTCAATGTATTTTACTTCTCCTTTATCAATATCTTTAAACTCTTTTTCAATTGCTTTATTATCACCTAAGCCAAAAGCCCGCAATACAGTAGTGGCGGCTATTTTTCTTTGTCTATTTATTTTTACTCCAATAAAGCCAGAAGTTTCAGTTTCAAATTCTAGCCAAGCCCCACGGGTAGGGATAATCTTAGCCCCAAAATAGTTAACACCATGGACATGTCTTAAAGTAAAAAACACCCCTGAAGAACGAATTAATTGGGGAATAACTACTCTTTCTACGCCATTCATAACAAAAATACCATCCTCAGTCATTAAGGGGAAGTCAGACATAAACACTTCTTGTTCTTTCTTTTTGCCAGTTCTAAGATTTTTTAAGGAAAACTTAACTCGCAAAGGAGCAGTAAATGAGTCATTATTTTCCATAGCCTGATAACCATTCTCATACTTAGGCTTTTCTAGTTTGTAATCTACAAAATCAAGTTCAAACTGCTTACCAGTGTAATCAGTAACTGGATACATTTCAGAAAATAGTTCTTTCACATCTCTATCCCAAAGCTGCTTCCAGCTGTCTTTCTGGAGCTTTAATAAATAGGGCAGATGAAAGGAAAGTTGAGATTTTGAAAAACTTTTAATTTTCATTTCTGGTTTAAATAAGGTTAAAGGAAGTAAACGAGAAAATGAGAGCTGAATTAAAATGAAAGATTCAAAAAATAAAAAACTACACTTATGTTAATTTCCTAATTTTTGAAGAAAATATAAAAGCGAATTAAAAACAAAAAATACCTTAGAATACATAATAAAAACCTCTCTCCCGAAGAGCTTAAAGGAGTTTAAAAATTTTAGTTAAAAATTAGCTTGCAAAATAAATTTTATATAACTAATTAACTAATCTTTCCTTTCTTAATAATCTTATTCTTCTAACAATCCTACCGTATTGTCCCATTATACACACCTCTAAAAATATGTCAAGCGCCTATCACCCAAAAACCCAAAAGTTATCCACAGTTTCTCCCCAACTCTCTAAACTATCTTATAATATAGCATCCATGTCACCTAGACAAACTTGATGAGTCATATCCCAGAGTAAATATTTAACAGTAAAATAATCATCACCAGAGGGTCCCTTAACTAATAAATTTTTTACATTTCTTCTAAATAAATCCTTGGCTTTTTTATCAGCATAGCCAGTGCTATGATTTTTAAGCAGAGAAACTGCCACAGCATTTGATGGTTCTAAAAATAATTTTGCAGTTTTGTCTTCAAGGGGTCTGGATATTTTACTTGGGTTATATGCTAATAAAAAATCTTCTTTGTATCCCAAATAGGCATTTGCCCCATTAGCAATACTCTTTTGTCCTAGCCCTTGTGCCGATTGGCAAGAGCGAGCAAAAATAATCTTAGATTTAACTGCTTTTTTATCGCTACTTTCTAAAATAACCTCATCCTCATGTCCTGCAACAGAATTTTTACTACCATGTCCATTCAAAACTACTAATCTAGGACTTATTTTTTCCATAACACCAATCACTCTTTCTCTGTTAGCTTTTGTCCTATGGAGATCTATAACTCCCATTCCTTTAGCCTGTGCCTCCTTAATAATCTCCTCACTCCATTTAGCCAGATAACGAGTTGTTATATCATGTTCTGGTCTTGTTATTAATAATTTACTCATATTCATCTGGGACCAATACTTCCCTTAATAAATCTCCGTCTTTTAATGCCCGTAGAAAAGCCAGCTCTACCTCAATAGCCTTATTACCAATTTCATCTCCTTTTTTAACATGTTCAATAAGTTCTTCTTTGCTAAACTCCCCAGATGAACCAATGGCAATTTTCCTATCCGACGGAAAAATATCTAAACGAGCAATGACAAGATCTTTCACATCCCGTGAAATATCTTGTTCTGCATCTTTTAATTGTTCTTTTTCTAAATCTTCTACCATATTAAATTAAATCCATTAAAGCTAACTTATGTAAAATCTCTTCGCTTTTTTTTGTACGATTCTTTACTTCAAAGTAAGCAACGTCCCATGTCATAGGTCCCTTATCTAAAACGAGAATAATCTCTGTGCGAGTAGATAAGGGCAAATTAGCATAAGCTCTTAAAAATTTCTCCCTATTGTTTTCTTGTTGATTTTCAGACATATTTTCACCTTCATTATATAAAACATCTTGCGAAAATACCAGCTACCTACTGCACCCATCGCCCAAAAACCCAAAAGTTATCCACAGTTTATCCCCAACCATCTTTATTGATAGCTATCTCTTACGAATTCTTTTGTTCTAAACTTTTTTGTTGATTGTATTTTTCTAACTGCTCTCTAACTCTCTTTTCCATTTCTAAATGAGAAACATTACCAAAACTCTTCAAAATTTCTTTTTCATTTAAAATATATACTTTGTACCCTACCTCCAGCTAAACGCTCATCGTCCATAGCAAAACCTTTGATAATATAGTCCCGTAATTTATGTGTAGCCCAAATGCGAAATTGCGTGCCACGTAATGAATGAACCCTGTAGCCGACAGAAATAATAACATCTAGATTGTAAAAGTTAACATTATATTGTTTTCCATCGAGGGCAGTATGCTGGAATTTCCGGCATACTGAATTTTCGGACATATCGTCACTCTTATGATACGAAGCACTCTACTGCTCGTCAAATATCTTAACTAATGGCTCCTCCCAGCCAAAACAGGTTTCTTGATTACAAAACTTTTTAAATGCTTTAATACACCTAGAGTCAAGTTTTGTATATTCTTTAAGCATATCAACTACCTCATAAATAAACCCACCAACTGTACCATCAGAGTCATCAACACCACCAGTGCATAACTTTTTATCAAGCCTTAAAAGTGTACTAACTAATAATTTTGCTACTTGTTCGCTAACAGGTAATTCTGAAACAATAGCTGATAAACGTCTACCACCCTCACTAAGTGAATTCTGGTAAGCGAACCAAGTCTTAGAAGGACCAGTATAGGCTTTAATATATCTCATAGCTGAAGTAATAGCTTTTTTTGTTTCAGCTAATTCTTCCTTGCTTAACTCTCCGAGTTTACCGCTACAGTTGGGATTGTCCACTAGTTCCTTGTCCTCTTTATCCAGTTCCTTGCCACCCATAACAGCACAAATAGCCACCGCCACCATATGCTTACAAAGCACATCTTTTAAACCAAGATAGCAATCACATTCTCCCCTGTCATAATGCCGACTATCTACATAGACCCTATACGGTTTAGTACCCAAGACAACAGCCGAGTAACCTGTAAAAACCGCTGTAAACTGCGTCACCTTCCCACCCTCATATAAACCAACAGCCCGCTCATAAGTCGGCCCATCAGTCCCAAACTTTATTTTATCCAAATCATATATTGGTTGCATAAAAAATCTAAAAAATTACCTACCTCTTGTTTTCTTTTAGAAACCTTTTAACTTCCCTATCAAAATCAGAAATATAGTCTTTATCTTGAACCTTACGATATACTTTATACTCACTTAATGCCAATGACTCTGCCACTTCATGGCTCACCTTACCACAACCCTCCAAAATTTCTCGCTCATTAAATTTTAAAAAAGCATCTAATTTTTTTACCCAATCTTCCATATACATCATCACACCCTTTTCAGCCTGCATTTCAGCATAATCCAAATACATTGTTACAATTCTATTCAACATACCTAGCTCATCCTCTGCAAGATAATTTTTTGCTATCACAACATCTGTTTGCCTAATTTTTCCCTTTGGAGCATATTTCCAAGTATTTAGTCCCATATTGGGTTTTTCGCTATCCACTCTTTTATGAATTATCTCTGCCGCTGTCTGCCCGGTTATAGCAAAATGAAGCTTATTCTGTACCGTAGCAAAAAATTGTTTAGTAATACCACTACTCGACGAATAATCAGCACTACATAATGCGTATATATCAGTTATTTTTTGATATAACCTTCTTTCACTAGAACGGATATCACGTATTCTTGCCAATTGTTCTTCAAAATAATCTTGACCAAAAATATTGTTTGGATTTTTAAGCCGTTCATCGTCCATCGTAAAACCCTTAATAATGTACTCTTTTAACCGTTCCGTAGCCCAGATACGAAAATGTGTTGCTTGAGCACTATTAACCCGATAACCAACAGAGATAATGGCATCAAGGTTATAAAATTTTGTTTGATATTGTTTTCCGTCCTTGGCAGTTGTTTCCATTTTGGAAATAACTGAATCTTCTTTTAATTCTCTACTTTCAAAGATATTCTTAAGATGTTTATTTATAGCCGGAATTCCCACATCAAAAAGCTCTGCTATCTTTTTTTGAGTCAACCAAACATTTTCATCTTTTAAAAATATCTCTACCTTTACTTTGCCATTAGGAGCAGTATAAAGCAAAAATTCAGTAAAACTATTATTGAGTGCTATTTTTTGATTTTTCTTTGTCATACTTTTAAAATTTATTATTGATTCTCTAGTTTTTTCTTATACCTCATTCTACTAAGTATTATAACAAAAACCAGCCCTGCAAGATACATAAGAGCTAGTTTCCAACTATCATCTCCCCTATCCCCGCCCCTACCAGCATCCACGCCCTCATTCCCACCCACACGCCCCACACTATCACTTGACCCATTAAACCCTAAATCAACCAATCCCCCACACTCTGGATAATATTCCCCACACACCACAGACAACCGCTTACCATCACAACACCCGCACCCACACACTCCCCCATGCCACTGCAACACCCGCTCCGCGCTTCCGCCACGCCAACGTCACCAATCTTAACACCAACCACTCCCCCAACAACCAACACCAAGCAACTCAAAACTACCAACAAAACAAACCAAAAAAATACAAAAACTTTTTTAAACATACGTCGTTGGAGTTTTTAATTAAAAACAAAAATGGTCTTCCGAACCAGCGACAACTCCGAAGAGATGTCTCGTACCCTTTCGGATACGCACTCCAACGACGAAATACTGGTCGGAAAACCATTCTTGCCATCGTTGAAGATTTTACACCATACCTCATAAAAAATTACAAGGGTTAGGCGCTTAATTTTTATTATATACTTTTTAAGCTGGTATAAATAATACCTTATTTCTCTTTATCTTATGATCAACTCTAAGAATCTTCTCTGTTTCTTTATTATCTTTCTTAGCTGTACCATATTTGATATGCTGTCTAATATTATTTTTATCACAAAACTCTATCACTTGTTCCGCACATTCCGCATAAAAATCATTACAGTTATCAAATTTCGAACTAACAACATTATAGTTCAACTTACCAAAAATAATTTTATCTACAAAATTGACACTTCTTAAAACTTGAAACAAGTCCTGCGGAACTAGGTTTGGGGTTGGATATGGTTCCATACTAACCCATGTATTCAACCCTCTTTCATGAAGATACTTTAAAGATTCAATTCTCTTATCATAAGAAGAGCTTCCTGGCTCAAAATTATTTTTAAATTTTTTGTCCAGAGAAACTAATGTAATAGCATACTCATTATGTTTCCCATATTTTTTCGTATTAGTTAATTCTTTTGGATAAATCCCCTTCGTCAATACTGTGCATCTTATATTATCCTGATTCAACCTCTCTATAATCTTCAGTGTTAAATCAGAAACCTCTTTTTGCTTATACATAAAAGGATCTGTAGAAAAGCAAAGGTGAACAGTTTTAATTTTATGTTTTAATTTAGGTAATTCAGAATTCAATAACTCCATAGTGTTAGAAACTATCCTAGGCTTTATCCAGTCGTTATAGTCTTTAATCACCCCACATCTTTTTTTCATCATCATAGCATAGCATGGAAATCTACAACCATGAGAACACCCTTGGACATGGTTAATACAATAATCTGCATATTCCACGCCACTTTTATATAACAAAGATTTTCTTTTTATTTTTAACATAAAAAATAATCACTCTCCATATTTTGTATTATAGCATTTTTTTAAATAATTCTAAACAAATCATCTTTATTGAAAGATCTGGCATACTTTCTTGGTTTTACTCTAATTAGTTTACTCTCTTTTTCTAATTTTTTTAACGCATCCTTAAAATCTTGCACTCTATAAATATGAATGCCAGATAATAACTTTTCTAATACAGTATCAATATTGATCACCCCAGAGTCTTTAAATATCTTGTATACTTTTTGTTCTAATTCTTGTTTAAAAAATAAACTATTTCTTTTTCGTTCATCTTTAACAAAACTATCTTTAATTTTTTCTAATTCTATTCTCTTTTTTGTAGCAAAAATAAAATAATACAGATGCGCATTTTTAGAA
>CAYOFM010000004.1:0-18621 GCA_964403365.1 uncultured Candidatus Saccharibacteria bacterium
TTTGTGTTCGAATACAATTTGCTAACGTGGCTGACAAGGATTATTTCTTTTTCTTGTCTGCTTTAAATGGCCAGCATGAGCATGGGCCTGGATTATCTTTTTTAGCTACAAAAGATAAACCAACTAAAACTAATACTACTCCCCAGAAGATGGTCCAAACATCTCCGGTGATAACGCCAAAGTATTGGAGTAGTATCAAAACACCAATGGCTAAAATAATTAAACCAAAAATCATAAAATATACAAATGAAAATATCAAAACTTTATAAAACGACCTTTCTTTTTCCTTCGCTTAATTATACTAAATTTTTTAACTTTTTACCTATAAATCCTTTTAAGTTATCCACAACTCTGACAGGATCTCCTGATTTGCCATAATAAGGCTGATACTTACGGGAAAGACCCTTATGGAGCTTCGTCTCCATCGGGGGCTTTTTCTTTTTCAGCAATCCCTAATCCCTAGCGAAACCTCACGATCGTAAGGTTTCACCCGATACTATTTAATATCAAACCGCTCTTTTAAATCATTATCATTCATCTTTTCTATCACAAAAAAACGAATATCCCCCTTAAAATCTATTGTCCAAAGCTTTAATAGGGTTTTAAGTTCCCTTTCAATATTAAACGGTGAAACCCAAACGCTTTTTTGTACCTCCATCAAACCAAGCTGTCGCAATTCTTTACGTAGAAAATCTCTGTCTTTTCTACTAGCTTCTGGAATGTCAAACATAACACCTCTCCATTTACCATCCCATTTCTTTTTCTCTTTTTTAGGTTTATTTTTTAAAACCTTTTTTATTTTTTTTATTCTCCCTTTCTCTGTAATATATAGCTGTCCTTGTTTTTCTTTTAGATAGCCAGTTTTCTTCATTTGACGCAATGTGTCATAATAATCACTTGGTGGTTTAGTATCTCCATAAGTACCATCCAAAAAAGCATGCGTATTAAAAGCAATATTAAGACCAAGCTTACTAAGCTCTATTGTTTTTTCGCCTAAGTGACAAAGAATCCTATCTCCGATTGAATTTTCTTTATAATCTGGTGGCATTATTTTACTGGTAAAGCCTTACGATCGTGAGGTTTCACTAGTAGTGGGAGTGCTTAGGTTATTTTACTACATTTTTTAACTTTTTACCTATAAATCCTTTTAAGTTATCCACAGTTGTGTCGAGGATTCTTTGTAGAGCTTCGTTTGAATTAAAAGCGTTGTGAGGGGTAATAATTACTTTGGGGTGGCGGGCTAGCAAGTGGTTGCGGAGTACAGTTTCTAAATTGCAAGTTTTAGCAAATGGTTTAGTTAATAATTCTTTTTCTTCTTTAATAAAACACTCTTCTTCTAAAACATCTAAAGCTACACCAGCTAAAATGTTTTTCTCTAAAGCATAAAGTAAGGCTTTAGTATCTACTAGTCCCCCACGGGCTGTATTGATTAAATAAGCTCCTTTTTTAATTTGTTTTAAGTTATCTCTATTGATTAAATGATGAGTTTCTTTGTTGTAAGGGGCGTGTAAACTGATAATATCACTATGTCCCAATAAATAATTTAATGGGACATACTTTATCTTGTACTTTTTAGATAGCACAAGATTCTCTTTTGGATCTGTAGCTAATATCTTCATCTCAAAACCCGCTGCAAACTGAGCTACATGTTGACCAATACTACCCGTACCAATTAAGCCGATAGTTTTACCCTTTAAATCAAAACCTCGTAAACCATCTAAGGTAAAATTCCTTTTTTCGGTTCGCTCTATTGACTCTGGCAACTTACGTGATAAGGCTAAGATTAAAGCAAAAGTATGCTCAGCTACTGTATTTTCCCCATAATAAGGGACATTACTTACTTTGATGCCTTTTTCTTTGCAAGCTTTCAAATCAATATGATCAAACCCTGTACTCATAGTAGCGATAAACTTTAAATTAGGCAGGGCATTAATCACGCGAACATCTACTTGAGACCAAATAAAAACCACCAAAATATTGGTGTTCTTTATTTTCTTTAAAATTGCTGGGCTAAGTGGTTTAGTAAAAAAAACCACCTTAACATTTTTAAGTGCTTTTAGTTCCTCTTGTAAATACTCCTGCTCCCACTTCTCCACTCCCAAAATAGCAATGTTTATTTTAGCCATCGTTTATTATATCACAGAATAACCCTACTTGTCTGTGGATAACTTTTTGTTTATTCTACTTTTTATACCGTTTCATTAGTAAAGAATTAGAAACAACGCTTACACTTGAAAAAGCCATAGCGGCTGCAGCAATAATTGGCGATAAAAGCCAATCAGTCCAATGAAATAAAACCCCAGCCGCAATTGGTATACCTATAATATTATAAATAAATGCCCAAAACAAGTTTTGTTTAATCTTACCTAGGGTATAACGGCTAATATCCATCGCTTTAACCACATCTCGCAAGTCATCTTTAATCAAAACTATTTCCCCTGTTTCCATAGCCACATCAGTACCACTGCCTAAAGCAATACCCAAGTTTGCCTGAGCTAACATTGGCGCATCATTAATGCCATCTCCTACTGCAGCTACTATATTACCTTGCTCTTGTAGCTTTTTCACTTCTTCAGATTTTCCTTGAGGCAATACTTCAGCTAAAACATAATCAATACCTAACTGCCCTGCAATAGCATTAGCCACTCCCTTATTATCTCCTGTAATCATAGCGACTTTTTTACCCATTTTATGTAAACTATCCACAGCTTGTTTAGAGTTTTCTTTTAAAGTATCTGCTACCGCAATAGCTCCAATCACTTTATCATCCACTACAATGAGCATAACAGTTTTACCTTGTTTTTCAAGTTCTTCTCCCAAATCACTCTTTGCCCATTTACGATTAGTAATTAATACTTGTTTACCTTCTACTGTCGCCTTAACCCCCTTACCCACAATTGCCTCAAACTCTTGAACTGGAAGGAGTTCAACTCCTTCCTGTTTAGCTTTATCAACAATTGCCTTGGCTAATGGATGCTCCGAATTCTTTTCTACAGAAGCAGCAATTTGTAAAACATTCTGCTCATTAAACCTACCCAGCGAAACCTCACGATCGTGAGGTTTGGCTCGGTGAATAATATCAGTGACTATTGGCTCTCCTTTGGTTAAAGTACCTGTTTTATCAAACACAACCACGCTCACCTCTTTAGCAATTTCTAAAGCTTTACTGGTTTTAATCAATATACCTCTACTGGCAGCTAAACCTGTCCCCATCATTACCGCGGTTGGCGTAGCCAAACCAAGGGCACAAGGGCAAGCAATAATTAACACAGCTACAAACACAGTTAAAGCAAAAACAAAAGATTGACCAACTAAAAGCCAAACAATAGCTGCTAGAATAGCGATACCAATAACCGTTGGCACAAAGTAAAAAGAAACTTTGTCTGCTAATAATTGAATAGGCGCTTTACTCCCCATGGCTTCCTCAACAATTTTAATAATCTGAGCCAGCATTGTATCTTTACCAACTTTAGTGGCTTTAAACTCAAAAGCCCCTTGTTTGTTTATAGTAGCCCCAATTACATCATCACCTACTTTTTTATCCACCGGCATTGATTCGCCTGTGATCATTGATTCGTCAATAGCAGAAGCACCTTTAGTAATCACTCCATCTACTGGTATTTTACCCCCAGGTTTAACTAAAATAATATCACCTGTTTGTAACTCTTTAATAGCTACTTCTACCTCTTGTCCATTTTTAATCACAATAGCGTTTTTAGGTTGCAGGCCAATTAGCTTTTTAATAGCTTGGCTGGTTTTACCTTTAGTTAAGCCCTCTAAGTATTTACCAAGGGATATAAACACAAGGATGAAAGCAGCAGATTCAAAGTACAAGTGGATTTCGCCTACCATACTCGGATTTATCCAAGCACTAATAGAAACAACTAAGCTATAGAAGTAAGCTGCTAAAGTACCAGTTTCTACTAAAGAATCCATATTTGGGTTGCGGGTAATAAGTTTTTTCAAACCAGAGATATATAGGTTCCAATTTAAAGCCATAATAGCTGTAGTAATCCCCAGTTGAACAATAATATTTGTTTTTAAAGCTAGGTTTGGCACAGGTAAACCCACCATCTTACCCATCACCAGATAAAACAAGGGCAGCCCTAGTAACAGAGATCCCCAAAACACATTTCTTAACTTTTTAATATGTGCTTTTTCACTAGATTCTTGAGGCCCGCCCTCGGCAACTTTAAATCCAGCCTTTTCTACAATTCTCTCAAAATCAACCATTCCTGCCTTCCCTTCTTCGTACTCTACTTGGGCTTTTTCACTAGCATAATTCACGCTCGCATTCAAAACACCTATTTGCTTAACAAGGTCTTTTTCTAGTGATACCGCACAACTAGCACAGTGCATTCCCACTACTTTGACTGTAACTTTTTTAGTATTCATAAATTAAATTTATTATAATCCGGCGCTACAACTAGATTGACCACAACCACAGCCACTAGCCCCTGATGGAATAACATCGTCTTCATTATAAGCATCAACTGTGGCCGAACCTATGGGGCTATCATTATTTTCATCAACTACCTCAATAATACCAGAAACCATACCCATCCAACAACTAAATTTATACTTACCAACCTCCTCTGGAGTAAACTCCTGAACACTTGTTTCCCCCTTAGTTAAATTAATCTCTCCATCAAATAATCCACGGGACATCACTGCGTTAGTACAGCCACTTGATCCTTTATCTGTTATTTCCCATCTTACTGGCACCCCTACTCTCACCTTTAATCTACTAGGCTCATATTTATATGAAAAAGCATCCATTTGAAGTATTTGTTTACCATCTACTATTTTAGGTAAGCCGTTATTTGCTATTTGATCCTCAGAACCAAAAGCAAGATTAATATCACTTAAACTAGTTACCCCTAAAACATTTAATTGGGCATTAATGTTAAATAAGGCAAAAAAGAATACAAGCACACCGGCTATTTTTAAAAACCTAGTAGCCATATGTGGCTTTTGAGAAAACTTAACACTAGATAAACCAATCCCCAATAGTATTGGTGTGGTACCTAAAGCAAAAAATAGCATAATTAATCCACCCTGGACAATACTACCAGAAGCTAAAGCTAACCCTTGGACAGTAATAGTAAACCCACAGGGTAAAAAGAAAGTAAGGGCTCCCATTATAAAAGGCATATATCTACCTTTAAAATTGCCTTCATCTGATGCGTATCTAGTTATAAATTTAGGTACTCTAATCTGAAACCTTTGGAAATACTTTATACCTAACATTTGCAAGGCTAAAAACAACATTAAACTAGAAACCACTATAATTAAAAAAGCTGAAAAGGTTAAAGAAAACTGGAAAGCACTACCAATTACACCCAGCAAGGCACCTAATACTCCATAAGAAACCAATCTGCCAAAATTAAATAAAAAGTGTGGTTGTAATTTACGGATAATAGTTTCATCCCCTTTATAATTCTCCAGCCATTGTTTACTCATAGACAAAACAATCCCACCGACTAAAGCTGCACAACTGGATAAACCAGCTAACACTCCGAACAACAAAAACACAAATAATGATGACTTAGTATTAACACTAACTAAAGATGAAAGCCCAGATTGATAGAAAAAAGCAAAGACAGCAATAATAGCCAAAGGGATACCAAAAGTAATCAGGTTTTCTTTTATTTTTTTCTTGTTAAATTGAGCTTTTTGCCCAAACGGCTCTTTAGAGAATATATAATCGTATTTCTTAAACTTTTGGTTTAATTCGCTTATACTAGGGCAATCACCATCACATTCTAAAACTATCCGGCCGTCTTTAGCTGAAGCATCCACACCCGCAACCTCTTCCAGCTCTATAAGCCCTTTTTCTAAAATAAGCTCGCAAGAAGCGCAATGCATACCCCGAACAAAATAGACCTGCTCTTTTATTTCTTTAGACATTATTTTTTGTTTATTATTACTCTAATAAATCATCTATCATACCTTGTAGAGTGGAGTACGGCACAGCTCCACCAATTGCTTGGCCATTAATAAACCCGCCTGGAGTGCCTCTCACACCTAAGCTAATTCCCTCTTGATAATCTGCCTCTACTTTACTAGCGTATTTATCAAAAGTTAAACATTCATTAAATTTATCTACATCTAAACCAATATCCTCAGCTACCTCTTCTAAAAACGAAGTCTTAATCTTTGATTGGTTATCAAATAACTCATCATGGTATTCCCAAAACTTATCTTGATCCCCAGCACACTCAGAAGCTTCAGCAGCTTTTCTAGCATAAGGGTGGATACTGTCTAAAGGGAAATGTCGATAAACCCATTTTACATCATTAGGATAATTTACTACTACTTCTTCCATAGTACCACTAAACCGACTACAATATGGGCACTGAAAATCAGAAAACTCTACAATAGTAATAGGCGCATCTGGATTACCTCTGGTATGATACTCTCCCGTATCTTCGTAAGCCACAACTGGCTTATTACTTGCTGTGTTTTTTTCTTGCTCTTTTGGTTGATTGACAGTATTCTCTTCTGCTTTTATTGTATCAGAAGAAGATAAATTTGGCATGACTAAATAACCAAATACAAGCATTACTACTGCTCCGGTTAATACACCGTAAATAAAGTTTGTTCGTGATTTTGACATAATTTTATATATTATTTAACTACTAAAGCTAGACTAAAGCTCTATGATTGTTTCGCCTACATCTACATCGCAAGATTCAGAAATAATTTCACATGATGAGCCAGTGTTTCTTACTAACCCGCTTTTGCACTGTGGACAGGGATCTTTACCTTGGGCGATTAAGTCATCACAAGCACAAGTACCTGGCTTACCATTATTCCATTGGTTTGCTTCCATAAAACACATCGTACAAACTGGAGTAATACAACATCGGTAATCCCCCATAGCCATAGCTTTGGCAATAGCTATGTCCCTTTGCTGTATAATCGTTTCACGCATTTCATCAATAGTTAACTCGTGAAAATCTGGGTTCTGTAAACCAACTACAAGAAAACCAACCGCTCCTCCTAAAACGATTACCAACAAAAAACTCAATGTTATTCTAAATTTATTCATAAAAATAGTATAGGTTGAACCTCTATTTTTTAATTAAAAAAGTAAGCTACTTCTTGTAAGTCAGATTGCTCAATGATTAATTTACCATCAACCACCTCTATATTAGGATTAATTGGGCCAGGATTACAGCCACCTTTTTCAGTAGCAATTTTACTTAATGGATATTTATTTCGACAATTATCGCAAACCATATTATCACCTTGCTGGCTAAAACCTTTTCGATCATTAAAACATACTTGACAAGCATTAGCAGCTGCTCTAAACGTGCCTTGTCTGTCCTTTACAACAAAAAAGTACACTATATCCCCATCTGGCAGGTATGTATTATAATAATTGGCAGTGATGCCTTCAAATGATGCTTCATCTAAAATAAGTTGTCCATCAATAGCTTCTATACTCTCCCCTTTCTCCCCATAAAAACTAAGTTCAGTTTTTTGTTTTGACTTATCTTCCTTAACTGTACCATTAACAGATGCTTGGGTATTATCTTTAGCATCACTCCCCTCTCCGCCTTGGCTAAAAACAAAGTAGCCCATAACAACTATCACAATAGCAATAATAATAATACCGGGTAAAGATTTATTAGACATATATATATTTATTTATAAATTTATTAATTATTTGATTACTTATTTGATAATTTAGTAACCTTTAAAATTTCTTTAATCATTTCATCTTTTCTTTTTTCGTTACTGGTTGTCATTGCTTTTTTAAAACAATTATTCAAATGGCCTTCCATTAACATTTGATGAGCAGATTTTAACAAACCAATAGCTGCTAAATTTTGTTGCATTATATCAATACAGTATTCTTTATCTTCTGTCATTTGGATAACCTTACCCAATAAGCTTTGGGCTTTTTTAAAATTGATCACTGTCTTATTATTTGTTTTTTGTTTTGTCATAAAATTATTTATTAATTATTGAACAACTATACCCATACCTATGGTATAGGTATATACTAGCAAAATAAAAAAAAGATGTCAACCCCTTTTCTTAAAAAGTTATCCACACCTATTTTTTATACCCTTTTTCGCTCTATTACTCGCTAAACCTAACTGGCACCTCAAAACTATCATCAAATTGTGGTAAGCCTGCTGCATTAGCTGTTTTAAAAACCAAAATTCCATTTTCTATCCCTTCTGGCATAACAAACTTTAACTCACCCTTAAATGGTACATGGTCTTCAACCATCCAATCACTTGTAGCTTCTACAAAACCTATTGCTATTTCTGTGCCATCCTGAGCTAAAAGATTAACAGGCATAGTGGCTTCAAAAAACCAAGTCCCTTTAGCCCTGCCTTCAATTATAATTGTTTCGCTAACTACCTCATTAGCTAGTGGAGAAGTAACCACTACATCTTCTTCTGGCTTTACTGCCTCGCAATCATCACCTTGGCAAACTTCTGCCTCTTTCTCGCCCCCAATAAAAACAACCCCTAAAAAAACAATGGCAATAATAACTAATAGAAAAATAATTCTTTTGAACATATTTTTATATCTATCATACAACACCCCCACCAAAAAGCAAACGCCTTGAACCGAGCTAAGCTAGGTGCACCTAGCTTAGCTCGGTTCAAGGGTTTTGTTTTAAAAAGTAAAAAATAGTATAATAGAATAATATAATAGTTTTAATATGGCAGAAGATATCATACAAAAAATAAAACAAAGCGGGCTAACAGGTAGGAGTGGGAGCTCATTCCCTACTTGGCAAAAATGGCAAGCGGTAAAAAGTGCGCTTGGTAGTGCTAAATATGTTATTTGTAATGCTTCAGAAGGCGAACCTAAAGTACACAAAGATAGACATATTTTAGAATACTGGCCAGACAGGGTGGTAGATGGTATGAAAATTGCTTTAAAAACAGTAGGGGCTAAAACTGGCTATATTTATCTTAATCCTGACTACTACCCTATTTTAAAACCAGTTTTATCTAAACTAATCTGGAATTTACCCATTGAGATATTTAAAAAACCAGATGGTTACTTAATGGGAGAAGAAACAGTATTATTAAATGTAATTGAAGGAAAAAAAGCTGAGCCCCGTATTAGGCCCCCTTACCCTACCACCTCTGGTCTATATGGCAAACCAACTTTAATTAATAATGTAGAAACTCTTTATGCAGTTAGCCAAATTGCTAAAAATGAATATGAAAATAATCGCTTTGTTTCTATTTATAAAGCGTCAGAAAACAAAGGAGTATTTGAAGTGCCAGAAAAAGCTAGTATCAGAAAAATATTAGAGCAAACTGATAATCTGCCGAACTTTAACTTTTTTGTCCAAGTGGGCGGAGGAGCTAGTGGTACAGTTTTCTTGTCTGATCAATTAAACCAGCCGATTAAGGGTACTGGTTCAATTGTTATCTATGATTATAAATCAACCAATCCCCTACTCTTAATGCAAAAATGGACTAAATTTTTTATGAAAAACAACTGTGACAAATGCACTCCCTGCCGTGAAGGAGTGTACAGAATAAATGATATTTTAAAAAACAAAAAAACAATTTCTAAAGTAGCCAATCCTGAAGATCTACAAACCTTGAAAGAGATATTCTTTGTTTTAGAAAACACCAGCCTGTGCCCTGTTGGTAAAATGGTTACCTTTCCCCTTAAATCTGCCATAGCCAAACTTTTATGATTATCTATATTAACGATAAAAAAATTAAAGTAAACAAGGGGCAAACTATTTTAGAAGTGGCTAGGGAAAACAAGATTGATATCCCTACCCTTTGCCATCATTCTGATTTAAAGGGCAAAGCAGGATGCCGAATTTGTATGGTTGAAGTGAAGGCAGATACTTGCCTATATCCAGCTTGTAAAACAAAAGTAAAAGAGGGAATGAAAATTTTAACCCACTCCCCTCTTGTTAAAAAAACAAGGAAAACAAATCTAGAGCTACTATTTGCTCAACACAAAGAAGAATGTTTTGATTGTGTTTACAATTATAATTGCCAATTATTAAAGCTATCTAAAGAGTATAAAGTAAAGATTGATAGGTTTATAGACAGAAAAACTAATTTCCCTGTTTATAACTTTGGCCCAAGTTTATTATTTGATTCTAAAAAATGTATTGATTGTGGTAACTGCATAGAAGTGTGCCAAAAACAATCTGTTTGCCATTTAGCTAGAAGAGAAAGAAAAACATTTAACCAAATAGAACCAGTTAAAAATAATGCTTGTATTTATTGTGGCCAATGTATTACTCATTGCCCAGTTGGTGCTTTTGAAGCTATTGGTGAGTTTGAGGATATAGAAAAACCATTAAACCATAAAGATAAAATTGTTATCTTTCAAATTGCCCCATCTATTAGAACCAGTATTGGTGAAGAATTTGATATGAAGCCAGGTCAAATAGTAACCGAAAAAATAGCAGCTGGCGTTAAGAAACTAGGAGTAGATTATGTATTTGATGTTTCAGTAGGGGCAGACTTTACAACTTTTGAAGAGGCTAAAGAACTAGTAGCTAAAATGAAAAAAGGGAAAGATTTTAATTTATTTACCTCATGTTGCCCAGCCTGGGTTAGGTTTGTGGAAACAAGGAATAAAAAGTTTGTAAAAAACTTAACCATAGCCCGCTCCCCTCATATTATCTCTGGTGGTTTAATTAAAACATATTTTGCTGATAAAAAGAAAATTAAGCCAGAAAATATAGTAGTAGTTTCTGTGATGCCCTGCGTAGCTAAAAAATATGAAATTACTAGGAAAGAAATAAAAATCGGTAATTTAAAGCCAGTTGACTATGTATTAACCACACGCGAACTAGCCAGGTTGTTTATTAAAAATAAGATTGACTTAAAAAAGATTAAGCCAGGTAAATTAGACAACCCTTTGGGCTCTGCTTCAGGGGCTGGAGTAATTTATGGAGCTAGTGGTGGCGTAATGGAATCTGCCTTAAGAACAACTATGGCTACTTTAGACAAAGGCAAACCCAAAATAGAATTTAAAGAAATCCGTGGTCTGAAGGGTTGTAGATCTGCTGAGGTTGTTGCTAACGGCAAAAAAATAAAAATAGCTATTATCAATGGTACTGGTAACGCTCAAAAAATACTAGATATATTAAAGAAAGATCCAAAAGCTTATCAGTACATAGAAGTAATGGCATGCCCTGGTGGGTGTATTGGCGGAGGTGGCCAGCCTGTACCGTCTGATAGAGAAATACGAAAACAAAGAGCAGAAAGCTTGTATAAGATTGATAAAAGTAAAAAGATGCGATTAGCTCATCAAAATCCAATTATTAAAAAGGTTTATAAAGAATTTTTGACGAATCAAAATATAATTAAAAAAATTTGCCATGCAAAATATGAATAATATAAAAGTGGCTAGTTTAAGTAAAACAAATGTTATGGTAATTGCCCAGTTTGCCATCTTATTGGCTATCGCAGCTGGCCTGCCTGCCTTGGTACATGTTCAAGCGGTCACTGGTCCAATTGTTAATGCTACACTATTTTTAGCAGTAGCCCTTTTAGGTGTGCAAAGTGCGCTGGTTATCGGACTAATCCCTAGCGTAATTGCCTTATCAGTTGGCTTACTCCCCTCTCCTCTAGCCCCCATGGTACCATTTATTATGTTAAGTAATGCTATTTTAGTTATTACTTTTGCCCAATTGAAAGAAAAAAACTTTTGGTTTGCCATAGCATCAGCCAGTATATTAAAATTCTTATTCCTATTCTCCACCAGCTTTTTAATAACTCGTTTAATTGCTAACAAACAAATTGCTCAAAAAGCTGCTTCCCTATTATCTTGGCCACAATTAGTTACTGCCTTAGCCGGTGGCATTATTGCATATTTAATTCTTAAAATAATTAAAAGGTCGTAATTACTAATTATCAATTAATTTTATGACATCATTAGAAATTTTAGCCCTTATCTTCGCTCTCTTAATTCTTGTAAAAGTAGTAGTAGTTTTAATTAAACCTAAAAAATGGATGGGTTTTGCTACTGCAGTATGGCGACAAGGGCCTATCTTAACTGTTATTTACGTTATCTTAACAGTTTTAACTGGTTATTATGTTTTAAGCAATTTAACTATTGTTGACGTAGGAGCTGTTTTGCTATTTACTAGCTTACTAATGGCCTTAACTGCTGTACCGTACGCTAAAAAGATATTAGAAATAAAAAATGGCTTGGATGACAAAAACCTGATTAAGAAATCCTGGCTACCGCTTTTAATTTGGGTAGCTATCGCTGTGTGGATAATCTACGCTCTAGTTGTTTAAACTTACCTAAACTTTACTAGGGCAGCCCTAGTAAAGTTTACTAGGGCTGCCCTAGTAAAAAACTGCCTAGGTCTAACCTAGGCAGTTTTTGTTCTATAGCTTAAACACTCTAAAAAATCAGGGAACCGAAGAGGTAATAAAGACCAAGGGCAAAGAGAACGATGGCCTCAATAAGAGCTATCCATGTAGTGAACTTGTTTGAAGTAATTTTTAAGTTTAAAGTAAAAAAAGCAATCAAGAAAATAATAATCTCATCTAGCATATAGAACAGGATAAATAAGGCAATGTATGATAAGTATTGCCAACCTGGTAAGCCAGCTTGGGATAAAATGCCAGCGAAAATAACTGGCACAGCAGCTGAACAAGGAAACTCTACAATAGTAATAATAGCGGCAAATAGTAATATGGTTAAAACTAATAACAAAGCACCTGATTCTTTATCTAATCTTTTTTTCATCTTTTCTGTAAACCGTGCCATCAAACCATTACTTTTTTGTATTTCACAGGTTGGTCCATATTTTTTAAACTTTAAAAACTCTTTAAAAAAGTACACTCCCCCGCCAATACCTAATAAACCAATTAGTATCTGCATTATCTTGAGGTACGGAGCTAAAATAGTAAACAATTGAAACCACAAAACAATTAATAATCCATAAACAATAGCTGTGGCTAAGATAAACACACCACCAAATATTAATATTTTTCTTCGTGATTTTAAAACTAATACTAAGCCCAAAATTAAAACCAACGCTCCAAGAGAACAAACATTAAACCCATCAAAAAATCCTAAAACAATTGCTAGTACTGGCAAAGAGTATTTGGCTGGATTAATCTCTCCGATAATTGGTAAAAATATCTTATCACTACTGGTGCCATTATCACTACTGGTGGTAATGCCTGTTTTCACATATTCTGTTAATCTCTGGGCTAGGGCATCATTATACCCAATCACATAATCCTCTCCAAAAAAGTTAGCTGGCACTCTCCCCTGCTCTCTATTTTTTACGTTATACTCTGCATAAAAAGCCCGTAATGTTTCTAAGTTTTCTCTGTCAAAAAGATCGTATCTATTAATCACCGCCTCTGGATATTCTTTTTCTAAATCATCTAAAAACCCTTCTTCTTCAGTACAATGTAGGCAAGCAGGGCTAAAGAAAAAATTAATCACTGGTGGCTCTACTGCTAACGATTCTTGTTGAGCACTTGCCACATTAAAAAAACCAAGCCCAAATATGGCTGTTAGTAAAATAAAAAAGATTGTCTTTTTCAAAATCATATTGGTGAATAATAACACACTAATCTCCAAAAAGCAAAAAAGCTCTGAGTGCTTCCAGTAAAAGATAAAATCTAAATCCAGTAAGGATTCTATTGCCTAACCCGAGAATTAAGCAAAAACGAATTCCTAAAAATTACAAATGATTCTCAATTAGCTGGAAGCACTCAAAGCTCTATACTTATTGTACTACTCTCAAGTTCGGTGTCAAACAACAAAAAACCGCCAAAAAAAGGCGGTTTCTCGTTCTACCTGTGGAAAACTTTACTCTTAGTCAAACAAAAGGATTAAACCAGCTAAAGCATCTTCTACTTTATCGATAATAAAGTTCTGCTTCTCTTTTCTGCCTTGTTCTGTTCCTTGATTAACACCAGCTAGTAAACCTTGTTCATCAATAGTAAACTCGGTCTCTTCATCAGTGTTGGTAGTTTCCTCTTCTTTAGGTGTAGTAATAGTTTCTGGTTCTACTACTGCAACTTGTTCGTTTTCTTCTGGTTCTTGGCCAATAGGACCAACTTCTTCCATTTCTTCTACTTCCTCTACTGTGCTAGGCACTTGCGGTAAGCTTTGTAAAAAGCTTCTGACTGTATCGATTTCTGCCTGCTCAAGGCTAGTTAAAGAAATTAAGTATTCACAATAAATCTCATTGATTTTATTCTTGGTAGTGATATACACATAACCAGTAGGAAAATCAATTCCCCAAGGGGTAAGAATATCTTCAGCATACTTTACTTGAAATTTAACTACTTCGTCAAAAGTAGATTGGTCAAAAACACCCGTAATTTCAAGGTTTGATCCTTCGTAATCATTTAAGAATTCTTGTAGCTTAATCACTTCTGCTACTGGATTAAACTGACCAATTCTTAAGTAATCAAGTAAAAGTGGACAGTCCTTAATTGGATCATCAGCTAAAATGATTTCTGGCTCTTCAGGTTCAGGTTCTGGTTCAGGTTCTGGTTCAGGTTCTTCCTCAATAGTACAAATAGCACTACAGCCATCGCCATCTTCTAGATTACCATCATCACATTGTTCTACCTCTTTCTTAAATCCATCACCACAAACCGGGTCAAATACAGGAGGCATAACTGCGATGCATCCACTAACACATCCGCTTGGAGGAGTTGGATCCGGATCCGGATCTGGAGTTGAATTAGTTTCATCATCATCTGTATCACTATCACAACCTGGATCCTCACTATCAATAAATCCATCCTCATCATTGTCTAAGCCATCACTACATTGAAACACTGGCTCTTCTGGTGTTATAAATCTATTTAAGACAATAAGCGTCCTAGATGGTCTACTTACAGATAAATTGATATGACCATCTGCATTCATATCACGACTAGCATCGTCATTAACTGAAGCGGTGAACAACTCACCACTATAAGGAAAGAAGTCTGTAAGATCATTAACAGCTTGACTATTTTGGTCGTTGTACAAAGGTTCTGACCAATTATCACCTGTGATATCTTCTTGTCCATAAAAGTAAGAGCCTATTTCAAGATTCTCATAGGCAAAGCATTCTGCATCCATTGCACTATCACCAATTAAATTAGCATTAAAGTTAAGTGGGGTAGAAAAGATTGAATTAGGGATCACACCTGTTGACAAATCAACTGTTGGATGAGAAGGAATATCAAGACCTGAGATAACAAAAGTGCCTGGATTCTCTGAACCGTCAATAATATTATCATTCTCGTCTACTAACATCTTACAAACGTTAATAGCTCCTAACTCTGGCTTTTCACACTCTTCTTGATACGGCTCTATTAGGACACTTGGAATTTCAAAGCCTAAGTGTGATCGTACTATATGCCTTTCAGCAAAAAATACATCTACAATATGTTCGCTAGTTAAAGCAAGGTCGCCTGTCAGTGTATTAACTGGCGAATGAATACCTGCGTTATCAATCACTAATACTCCATCAACATACACCCAAGCATCATCATCAGATGTTAGGGTGTAAGGATAATCTCCCGGAGCTGGAGCTGTTACTTTAGCCTGCCAATGAGCACCAAAGTGATACTCATGCCCGTTATGTTCTTCTTCCTTAGCCATATCAAATGGGAAAAAGTCTGCACCAAAGTTTAAATTAGAATCAACTCTAGAAAATCTAAAGTAAGGTTGAGTGTACCAATCAGCATCCCAAGTACCTAATGGATCGCCATGGGTAATGTCTGGCCATAAACCGCTAGGTAAATCCATATCATCGTGGCTAGCTAAGTAATTATAGTAAGTACCATACCAACCTGTTTCTCCTTCTAGATCATCACAAGTAAGCTCTTCAAGCTCACAAATAGCACTACAACCATCTCCATCTGTTAGGTTGCCATCATCGCATTGTTCTCCGTCTTGGTCAATTTCTGTATTACCACAAATAGCTTCCGCATTAGCGCTTAATGCATAAACCATTGATAAACCAACCAAAACAAGAAAAACAGTAAAAATACTTAAAAATTTTCTCATAAGGTTTTTTATTATATTAAATTATAAGGTACCTGAAAGAAGGTCTTCCGACCTACTCCTTTTCCTCTCCTTTATATTTGGTCTATGATGTAATAGACCCATTTTGTATAAAAAGCTGTCCAATATTAGATGATTTAAAGAACTGTTCCATATCCTACATCATCTTATACCTTGTGTCAATCAAAAAACCGCTACGGCATTCACCGTAGCGGTTTTCCTAATTCCCTTTACTGCTCTTAGTCAAATAAGAGAATTATCTTTGATAAAGCATTCTCAAAAAATGATTGTAATTTATCTGGTTCTTGTTGTTTCTGTTCCTGCTCTTCCTCTTCGTCTAAAATATCGCTAATATCAGCTAAAAACTCTGTGCTATCTTCTTGTTTTTCTCCCTCTAGTTGGCCAATTAATTCTTCAATCTCTTCAATCTGCTCCTCTATTTCTTCTTTCGTTTTTTCATTTGGTTCTTCGGCTATTTCTTTAATCTGCTCTACTAAAGCACCGATAACACTCTTAACTCTATCAATCTCTGATTGTTGATCACTAGTTAAGCTAATTTGCTGGTCACAATAAATCTCGTTCACCTTATTACGGGTTGTAATATAGACATAACCAGTTGGCTGGCTAGTGCCCCAAGGGTTAAGTATGTCTTGATTATACTTAGCTTGGAATGCTTTAACTGCTAAATCAGTAGCAATATCAAACACACCAATTACTTCCAAGCCAGCTCCTTCGTATTCATTTAAGAATAACTGTAATTTACTTACTTCTACTGGATTATTATCCTCCCCTATTTTCAAGTAATCAAGTAAGTACGGACATTCTTTAACTTCACCAGTCCTGATCTCGGTTTCTTCTTCATCATCAACTGCTAAGATAAAGCTAAACTCTTCACTGTTGGCTGCAGGAGATGCCTTACTAATAGCCCTGAAGTAATAAACTATAGCTGGAGTTAGACCAGTAATAATCACTTGATGACTAATTACTTTAGGATCTAAATCTATCTCTTCTGTAACATAGGCATAGCCATAGGTAAGTGGGCTTGTTGAATCAAAAGCATGCGGCTGTCCTTCTTCAGAATAAATCACTAAACTAGTGCCTGGAGAGTCAGTTTCCCAGTAAATAGCCACACTAGTTGAACTTAAGGCAACAACCTGGATAGTGTCATTTAAAATCGCCAAGGTTACTACAGAAATAGTTGAGGTAGCATCTTGCCCTCCGCCATGGAATACAGGATTAATTACAGCCCCTCCTCCAGGAGGAGTTGGATCATCGCAAGGTCCCAAAGAATCACCGTGATCTAAATGGGTCTGCACTGCGGATTCTACTACGGTAATTGTTTGCGGATTACCTGGATCACCCGGAGAAAAGTGACAAATAGTTACCTCTTCTTCTGGCTCACATAGCTCAATAATCCCATAATTAGTGTAAAACCCATCATCAGCGCTATTAACTGTGAGCCAAAAACGAGATTCTCCATTATTAAGCCACACTTCGTCATCGCCAGGCAAGAAAGATCCCACTCCATTACCATCAAATCCTTTTTCTAATTTATTGTTCCCACTATCATCACTAGCTTGAGAAATTGGAGTAGAGTTATAGAACTCTATAAAACCATCAATATGTTCTACTGGATCACTAAATATCTGATGAGTACCGTATAACAATGCTCTAATCCTGCCTTCTTGCCGTTCTATCGCTAAGCCAGGTACATCTTCATAAGGATCTATATCAGAATCAATGAAATAAACACCGTTATGGAACAAAGCAAACCATACGCCCTGTGGGATAACATAATCACTAGCGCCTAAATAAATATCACTAGTCATATCACCACCATACCAATTATTAACATTATCAATATTTATCTTAGCTAAAGCTAAATCACTACATTCATCACTTGGAATTTGACACTGCTCTGTACATTCTTGGCTACCATCAATACCGTCATCACACCCTTCCCATACTTGGTTAACTATACCGTCTCCACAATATGGATTATAATCAGTTTGGATATTAAGCCTGTTTAAGATAACAAATGTTCTACTTGGCCTTTGAGCTGTTAAACCAATAACTCCATCAGAGTTATTATTCTGCACATTAAACTCAAAGAAAGAATCTGTTGAAGTAACATCTTTATCTGTTTGATCGTTATATAAAGGAGTTAGCCATAATGTGTCATCTGAAATCTGTTCTTGTAGATAGTGATAAGTAGCAATATCAAGGTTTTTGTAAGTAACACATTCGGCATCATCACTCCCGCCACCTAAAATATTAGTATTTAAATTAAGCGGTGTAGTAAATACAGTAGTAGTACCTCCATTAATGTCCGTCCAAGGGATAGTCAAGGTAATACCTTGGTTCTCTGTGCCATCAGTAACATTGCCTTCACTATCAAGAATAATCTTACAAACAGTAATACCCTCACACTCTTCTTGATACGGCTCTATTAGGACACCAGTAATATCAAATACTAGGTGTGATCGCACTATATGCCTTTCAGCAAAAAATACATCTACAATATGTTCATTAGTTAAGGCAAATGTTCCCGTGGCTGTAGTTGGCGAATGAATACCTGCGTTATCAATCACTAATACTCCATCAACATACACCCAA
>CAYOFM010000005.1:0-14821 GCA_964403365.1 uncultured Candidatus Saccharibacteria bacterium
GACCAGTAAACGCCTCCGCGATATCCATCACAAGGTTTACGATAAAAAAGACTAGGTGAAATGTAGTTTTGGTTTTATTAAAAACCAAAACCCCTGAACGTTTTTTAACGGCTCCGCAGAAGCTCCGCCTAAAACGTTCGTTCAAGACAATCAATTGTCTTGAACCCCACGTGACCAGTAAACGCCTCCGCGATATCCATCACAAGGTTTACGATAAAAAAGACTAGATAGATAATCCTATAATTTCTATTGGGGGTTTGGCTAGGTGGTGTTGGGTTAAGATGCCAATAGCAAAGGATAGGAGGCACAAGAGAACGATGAGAAGAAAAAGTAGGATGTTGTGGTAATTATCCTTGCAAAGTTGTGATATTTTTGGTATAAATAACATACATTAGTATATTAATATGAGTAAAACTAAAAGCGCTGGTTCAACAAGGCTAGGTAGAGATTCTAATCCAAAATATCTAGGCGTTAAAAAAGCTGACGGTCAAAAAGTTAAAACTGGTCAAATAATCGTGCGCCAAAGAGGCACAAAGTTTTTGGCTGGTGAAAATGTTAGTTGTGGCCGAGACCACACTCTTTTTGCTAGAAAAGAGGGTGTTGTTTTATTCAGAACTGTTCGTAAGAAGCTTTTTACGGGCGGGCAACGTGTCGCCAAAATGGTGGAGGTAAAATAATGACTTTGTTTGGTAAATTTTTTCGTAGAACAGAGATTAGACTCTGCTCTTTTATTTTACACAAACATTGATGAATTCGCGGAATAAGGGGTGAGGTTTGAGGGGCCAGGATTTGAATTCTGGATGAAATTGGCTGGCAATGAAAAATGGGTGTTTCTCTTGGGGTAATTCAATAATTTCTACCAGTCCCCTTTCAGGATTAATTCCACTCATGATCAAGCCATTTTGTTCTAAAACTTCTTTGTATTTATTATTTAGTTCGTATCTATGTCTATGCCTTTCTGATATCATTTTCTTTCCATAACACTTACTAGCTAAAGTGTCTTTTTTTATTTCACAATTGTAGGCTCCTAATCTCATTGTTCCGCCATAATTACTGTCTTTTAATAATTGTTTTTGCTCTAGCATCATATCAATCACTAAATCACATTTTTGCTCACTCCCCTCTTCTGGCTTGACAAACTCGGCAGATTGTGCCTTAGTAATATGACAAAGATTTCTGGCATACTCAAGGCAGGCCATTTGCATGCCCAAGCATAATCCTAAAAATGGTATCTTATTTTCTCTTAAAAACTTAATAGCTTTAATTTTACCCTCCACTCCCCTCTTGCCAAACCCACCTGGTACAATAATACCATCAAAGCTTCTTAGTTCTTCTAATTTACCCTCATCTTTTTCATATTCTTCTGCACTCAGCCAAGTTATTTTAGGTTCAGCTTTAAAGTAATAACTAGCGTGTTTGACAGCTTCAATAACTGAGATATATGAATCCATTAAAGTAAAATCTCCAGTAGTAAAGTACTTACCCACAATACCAATACTTACTTGTTTTTCTGGATTTTTAATCTTCTCTGCTAAAGCCCGCCATTCTTTTAAATCTTTTTGTTTCGGCTTTAAACTACATTTCTCTAGTATCCTCTCCCCTATTCTATCGTCTTCAAAATTAATTGGTACTTGATAGATAGAATCAATATCAGGAGCAGAAATAATATCTTCTTTTTTTAAATTACAGAAAATAGATATCTTTTCTTTACGGGGTTCATCTAGGGGTGCGCTAGACCGGCCAATGATAATATCAGGTTGAATACCAGTCATATTAAGCCATTTTACAGCTTGCTGGGTTGGCTTGCTTTTCATTTCCCCAATTTTTTTAGGTATAGGTAAATATGTTACTAAAATAAAAACAACATCTTCTGGATGTCGCAATTTTAAAACTCTAGCTGCTTCTAAAAATACTACATTTTCATGGTCCCCTACTGTACCACCAACTTCAATAAGAATAAAATCTGTTTTAGTTTTTTCTTCTAGTTTTTTTATCCTGCTAATTACTTCGTCAGGGATATCACGCATTACTTGAACGCATCTGCCTTCATAATCTAAATTTCTTTCTCTATTAATTACAGATTGGTAAACTCTACCTGTAGTCATATAATTATCCGTACTAGCACTTTGCCCTAAAAATCTTTCATAATTTCCAATATCTTGGTCGCACTCTACGCCATCGTCAGTCACAAACACTTCACCATGTTCTACTGGGTTCATTGTACCAGCATCTACATTGATATACGGATCAATTTTAATTGCCTCTGCTTTAAATCCTTTGCTCTTTAAAATAGCTCCAATAGAAGCCGTAGTAATTCCTTTACCAATACCACTCATCACCCCCCCTGCCACAAAGATATATTTAGTTTTAGGCATTTTTATTCATCGTCTGAATCCGTTTGTTCTTCGCTAACAATAACTTTAATTTGGGCTTCTAAACCATGTTTAAATTCTACTTTTGCCTCAAATTCACCTAATTCTTCTATTGGTTCCATTTCTACTTGTTTCTTGGTTACCTCGTGACCCATTTTTTTTAGTTTCTCTGCTACATCTTTAGCATCTATTTTTTCAAATAACTGTCCTTTATCTCCTACTTTTACCATCACTTCTACCTCAATACCTTCTAACTCTGAAGCGGTATCCCCTACCTTTTCTAACTCCTTGGCTGCTTTCTCATCCCCTAAGGCACGTAAGTTGTTAGCCCACTCAATTACCTCATCAGTTGCTACCTTGGCTAATTCTTTAGGAAACAAAAAATTTCTGGCAAAACCATCTGACACTTCTTTTATGTCATATTGCTTACCTATCTTTTCTACATCTTCTAATAGTACAACTTTCATATGTTTTTATATATATCAATTACTTAACAAGAGATGGTTGCGAAATCCTTTCGTAGAGAATAAACTTGCAGTAAAAAGGGTTTCAGAATCATCTCCTACATTCTACTAAAGTCCTTGCAAAATTTCAATAGCTTTGTCTAATTGTGGATCTTCATCCACCTCCAGCTCGTCTTCATTTTCTACTAGTACTTCAACGTCTGGTGCCAAACCTTCCTCCTCAATCAAAGTACCAAGTGGCGTTAACCATTTAGAAATGGTTACTTTCAAAGATGAGCCATCAGATAAATTAATTTGTTCTTGCACAGAACCCTTGCCAAAAGATGTTTCTCCAACTAACTGGCTACCTAAGTGGTCTCTTAAAGCACCTGCTAGAATTTCAGAAGCAGAAGCACTTCCTTGGTTCATCAGTACCACAATATCGTAATCTTTAAAAGTACCACTTCCTTTTGATTTATATGGTTCCTTTTCTCCTCCTTGGCTATCTTGCCAAACTACCACTTTATTCTTTTCCAAAAACCATGAGGCGATATTTTGAGCTACCTCTAAATATCCACCAGGGTTGTTCCTTAAATCAATAATCATTTTACTAACCCCAGCATTTAAAACTTGATTAGCTGCTAAATTAAATTCATTGGTTAGTATCTCATTAAATTGATGTATTTTGATTAAGGCAATTTCATTATCAATTATTTCCAATTCTAAAGTTGGAATTTTTATCTTAGCTCGTATTACTTCAAATTCTTTTGGCTCTGATAAGCCCTCTCTTTGAATTAATAATTTAACATGAGTTCCTTCTGGACCCTTAATCAAACTTACAGCTGCATCAATAGTTATATCTAAAGTATAGGTATCATCTACTTTAATAATCCTATCCCCTGCCTTAAGCCCTGCTTCAAAGGCTGGAGTACCTTTAATTGGTGAAATAATAGTTAATTGATCTTGTTTAATGCCTACATACATCCCCACTCCCTCATATTTTCCAGATAATTCTTCTTTAAAATCATCAGATTCTTTAGGAGTAAAAAACACAGTATATGGATCACCTACACTATCTACCATACCCTCAACAGCACCATAAACCATTTTAGTATAATCTATTTTTTCTGATTCTAAAAAGGTTGCTTCTAGCTTACGCCAAGTTTCCCAAAAAATACCAAAGTCAACTTTTTTTACTAAACCTGTTTCCTCGTCAATACTAGTTAAGTTAGCTGGTGGAGTTTTCAAAATGTTTTCTTCCCCTACTATCACCCCTGTTTTATAGCTTAAAAAACCCACTCCAACGAGTAAGACCAATATTACCACAAATTTTAAACCTGTTTTCACCTGCATAATTTTTATATAATCACTCCCCTACTCTCATACTCCCAGTATACAAAACTTTCCCCTTTTCTGCAAATTAAATGACCTGCAAGGTTTTTGAACTTTATTTTCAGTGCCAGTAAAGTTACAGATAATCTATTCTTTAAGTTTTTCTACTTGCATATTTATTCAACTGTTACAGATTTGGCTAAATTGCGGGGCTTGTCTACATTTAGTCCTTTTAGTTTAGCAATATGATAAGCTAAAAGCTGTAAAGGAATCACATTAATCAGGGACGAAAACATTTCTTTTGTTTCAGGTACTTCAATACAGTAATCCGCTAAAGACTCCGCTTCTTTATTGCCTTTATTAACAATAGCTAAAATATTACCTCCTCTGGCTTTTACCTCTGACATATTAGATAATACTTTCGCGTCAGTAGCTGCTTTGGTAGCTAGAAAAATAGCAGGTGTATTTTCATCTATTAAAGCAAGTGGGCCGTGTTTCATTTCTCCAGCAGGATAAGCCTCGGCATGTATATATGAAACCTCTTTTAACTTTAAAGCCCCCTCTAAGGCAACTGGAAAATTAACGCCTCTGCCAAGATACAAACAATTTTTTGTGTGCATCAGCTGTTTAGCAATTATCTCGATTTTATCATTTTGACTTAAAACCTGTTCTATAGCATTAGGAATTTCTAATAAGGCCGCAGGTATAGGACAATCCATTCTATTAAATTGATAAGCCATTTTAAACAAAACACTTATTTGAGCTGTGAATGCTTTAGTAGCAGCTACAGATACTTCAGGCCCAGCTTGTAAATAGATCTTTTCTTTTGTCATTCTATCAATAGTTGAATCTTTAACATTAATAATAGCAAATGTTCTAGCTCCTTTTTGTTGAACTAACTCCAAGGCCTTGATAGTATCTGCTGTTTCGCCAGATTGAGAAATAGCAATCACTAAATCACTTTTTTTAATCAAAGGTTGGCTATAACGGAATTCAGAAGCATAACTTACTTCAGTTGGTATTTGAGCTAAGTTTTCAAAAATTATTTTACCTATTAAACCAGCGTAATAACTAGTCCCACAAGCTACAAAAATAATTCTCTCTGGCTTTAAGCAAGGAGTACTTATCTTAGAGTTAAGAATATTTTTAATCACAGCGGGTTGCTCAAAAATTTCTTTTAACATAAAGCTTTCTGTTTTATGCTTTGGTAAAATAGCTTTTTGAACCTCTATTTTTTTCGCTTTTCTAAAAATCCTATCTCCTAAAAATGTTTGCAAGGAAATATTAACAAAATCAAGTTCAGCTATTTCGTTGTCTTGTAAGTAGATCACCTCATCGGCAATATCTTTCATCGCCAAAGAGTCCGAAGCAATAAATAGACCCCCTGGTGCAGTGGCTACTAATAATGGAGAACCATTCTTAACGGCAAAAATCTTTTGATCGTAACTTGAAACAATAGCCAAAGCATAGCTACCTTTTAATTGTTCCATAGCCTTTAAAATTGCTTGCTTCATATCCCCTTTATAATATTCTTCTATTAAATGTGGGATTACTTCAGTGTCTGTTTGAGAAATAAACTGATGACCTTTCTGTTCAAGGGTTAATCTTAGCTCTTGATGGTTTTCTATAATCCCGTTATGCACTACAGCTATTTTCTTCTGGCAATCAAAATGAGGATGAGAGTTTACCTTTGATGGTTTGCCATGAGTTGCCCAACGTGTGTGGGCTATTCCTAAGGTACCAGCCATTTCTTTGAGCTCAGGATTATTTTTATGATCACTAATCTTTCCCTCACCTTTATAACTGACTAGCTCATTGTTATAAGATAAGCAAACACCGATACTATCATATCCGCGATAGTCTAGTTTTTCTAAACCATTAATTAAAAACGGAATAGCTTGTTTTTTACCTATATAGCCAAAAATGCCACACATAGTTTTGTTTTAAATAAATGAATCTCTTAATTTCATACCCCAATCTTAACTTACTTTTGTTATTCTTTCAATGTTGATATAAAAAAAGAAGGAGAGATGATGAGGCTACCGTCACAGCAGTAGTTATGAATACTCATCAGCGCTCCCCTTCCATAAGCATAAGCTTATCGTATGCAAAATCCATTGCATCCCTCCTTTTTTTGTTAAAGTTCGAAAAAAATATAACATTTCTCATTTTTGTACCCCCGTTCGGACTTGAACCGAAAACCAATTCCTTAAAAGGGAACTGCTCTACCAATTGAGCTACGGAGGCGAAAGCCAGTTGATTGGCTCTTGCTGTTGTCCACATTCTACAACCCTTCCTTTTGTAATTGTTTTAATAAATCTTTCTGCTTTCTATTTAACTTACTTGGTGTATCTAATACTAACTCAATAAACATAGCGCCAGTTCCCCAACCATTAAAGTGTGGGATACCCTTACCTGATAATCTTAATACTTTGCCTGATTTAATACCTGCTGGTACTTTTAAAGATAACTGTTTACTATCCAAAGCTGGTACATTTACTTCTCCACCTAAAGTAGCTGTAGAAAAAGTAACTGGTACACTAACTATTAAATCATCCCCTCTTCTTCTAAATATCTTATGCTGCTTAACAAATATCTTAATGAATAAATCACCATGTTCCCCGCCACGTTTACCAGCATCTCCTTTGCCATCTACTTTTAATACTTGTCCAGTATCTACCCCGCTAGGAATAAACACATTTATCTTTTCATCTTGTTTTATTCTGCCTTCACCATTACAAACATTACATGGCTTTTCTGGTACCTTACCTTCACCTTTACAATCTGGACAAACAGTTTGCTGGCTAATACTCCCTAGTATAGTTCTTTTTACCTGCTCTACCCATCCTTTACCCCTGCAAGCAAAACATTCTTTAACATTAGTGCCTGGTTCTCCTCCTTGCCCTTTGCATCTCTGGCATTCTACCATTTTACTGATTATTACAGTTTGTTCAAGCCCTGTTAGGACATTCCCTAGGTTTAACTTAACACTTACTTGGATATCATTACCTCTGCTTAAGTCTTGTTTTCTGCCCCTACCGCTAAAACCAAACCCAACATTTCGTAAAATATCTTCTAAATTAATACCACCAAAATCAAAACCACCTTGATCCTGATTAAATGAGTTAAAATCAAAGCCTCCCACTCCTGGCTGCCCCCCTTCAAAGACATTGCCAAACTGATCGTATTGTTCTTTTTTCTTTTGATCGCCTAATACTTGATAAGCTTGGTTAATTTCTTTGAACTTTGCTTCATCACCCCCTTTCTTATCAGGGTGGTACTTGTGGGCCAGCTTACGGAATGCTTTTTTAATTTCATCTTGGTTAGCGGTTTTATCCACTCCAAGTGTTGTGTAATGGTTAGACATAAAACTAGGCTATATTACTTTTCTTTTTTTTCTTCCTTTTTTTCTTCTTTTACTTCACCTTCTTCTGGTTGATTATCTTGTGCTTTATCTTCCGCTGGTTTTCCCTCTGGGTTTGGTTCAGCTTTCGCCTGAGCCTGTGCGGCCTCCTCTGCTGCTTTATACATATCAGCACCAACTTCTTGAATCACCTTAGATAAATCATCCGTTTTTTGCTTTATCTCTTCTATTTTATCACTATCTTTGATTTTCTTCAATTCTTCTAGTTTTTCCTCTACTTGTTTTTTCTTATCTTTGTCAACTTTATCCCCTGCATCTTTTAAAGTTTTTTCAGTAGTGTAAATCAAGTTCTCTGCTAAGTTTCTGGCTTCAATCCCCTCTTTCTTCTTCTTATCTTCCTCTGCGTGTGCTTCAGCATCCTTTTTCATCTTCTCTACTTCTTCTTTTGATAAGCCTGATGATCCTTCTATTCTAATAGATTGTTCCTTACCAGAGGCTTTATCTTTAGCAGATACTTTTAAGATACCATTAGCATCTATATCAAAAGTTACTTCAACTTGAGGTATACCTCTTGGAGATGGCGGGATACCATCTAACATAAACCTACCTAAAGATTTATTATCCTTAGCCATTTGTCTTTCTCCCTGCAATACATGAATTTCAACAGATGGTTGATTATCAGCTGCAGTGGAGAAAACTTGGCTTTTAGAAGTAGGTACAGTAGTGTTCTTAGTAATAAGTGGAGTGCTTACTTGACCTAAGGTTTCAATACCTAAGCTCAAAGGTGTTACATCTAAAAGTAACACATCTTTTACATCACCCCGTAATACTCCACCCTGAATAGCTGCTCCTAAAGCTACTACCTCATCTGGATTAATTTCTTTATTTGGCTCTTTGCCAAACAATTTCTTAATCTCTTCTTGGATTTTAGGCATTCTGGTTTGCCCACCGACTAAAACAATTTCTTCAATATCTGCTGGTTTAAAACTCGCTTCTTTTAAGGTTTCTGCTACAAGCTGCATTGATCTATCAATATATTCAGAAGTCATATTTTCAAATTGAGCTCTGCTTAACTTTAGTAACAAATGTTTTGGTCCTTCAGCTCCAGAAGTAACAAACGGTAAATTAATTTCTGTTTCCATAGCCGTACTTAACTCAATTTTAGCTTTTTCAGATGCTTCTTTAATTCTTTGCAAAGCAAGCGTGTCTTTAGATAAATCAATACCTTGTTCTTTTTTAAATTCGCCTACTACCCAGTCCATAATTTTTTGATCAAAATCATCGCCACCTAGGTGAGTATCCCCACCAGTAGATTTCACTTCTACGGTGTCTTCACAAACATCTAAAACAGAAATATCAAAAGTACCACCACCAAAATCATAAACTACGATTTGCTGATTTTTCTTTTTAGTTAAGCCATATGCTAAAGCAGCTGCAGTTGGCTCGTTAATCACTCTATCTACTTTTAAGCCAGCAATTTCACCTGCTATCTTGGTAGCCTTTCTTTGAGAATCATCAAAGTATGCTGGGCAAGTAATAATAGCTTCTTCTATTTTTTCACCTAGTTTATCCTCTGCATCATGCTTCATTTTTTGCAAAATCATAGCAGACACTTCTTGAGTGCTATACCATTTATCACCCATTTTTACTTCTATTGCGCCATCTTCCTTACCTCTAATTTCATAAGGTAATAGTTCTTTGTCTTTTTGTACTTCTGGGTCAGAAAACTTACGACCGATTAATCTTTTTACAGAAAAAATAGTGTTTTCAGGATTAGTAATAGCTTGTCTTTTAGCAATAACGCCAGCTAACCTCTCCCCTGTTTTGTTAACAGAAATAACAGAAGGAGTAGTTCTGTTACCTTCTTTGTTTTCAATAATCTTTGGCTCCCCTGCTTCTACCACAGCCATAGCAGAGTTAGTTGTACCTAAATCTATTCCTAGTATTTTTGACATATATTTATATTAATTAATAATTAATTTATCTTTACCTTGGCAGGCCTAATAACCTTGCCGTTTAGTTTATAACCTTTTTGAATTACTTTTTTTATACTCCCCTCTTCTCTATCATCCTGATTCTCTTTTTCAACTACCTCATGAAGCTCAGGATTGAATTTCTGCCCCAGAGACTCAATTTCTTTGAGTCCCTCACCCGTCAAAATATTTTTAAACTGGCTTTCTACTTGCATCATCCCTTTAACCCAATCATTATTCTCTAATTCTTTTGGTAAGTGCTCTTTGGCAAGTTCTAGATTGTCATATACTTGTAAAATTTGAAGTAATAAATCTGCTTTGACAAATTCTGCCACTTGCCCAACCTTACTTGTTTCTTCTTTCTTATAATTAATCAAATCTGCTTTTGCTCTTTGCCACCCTGCTAAATATTCATCTCTCAACTTCTCACATTCATGGAAGGAGTTCAACTCCTTCCGAATAGGTTCTTTATCTTTTTTTTGTTTGTTTTCCATAATTTTATGTACTTATTACTAATAGTTCTAAATTACTTATTTGATTATCATCTTTTACTTTATTTTTATGACGAATAATTTCATTATCATCTAATAGCCTTCCCAGTACTTGTTCCATAACTAATCGATGCTCTAAAATATATCCTTTATTATTACAATTAGGATGCTCTGGCATATATAGCCATATATATCCCCAAGTATTGTCTTTGTATCTTCCGCCTTTCCAATACGGGTTATTTCGACCCTTTTTGTTGCCTTTATATGGTCTTTTTTCTCTAATATCAAACCTAACAGCCCAACGGCTGATAGTAGTAATACTTACATCGCACTCATCAGCTATCTCAGAAATTAAAAGATGATCCTGTGTAATTTTTATCAAAAGCCACTCCTTATTTTTATATTCTTCTGTCATAATTTAAAATGATCTTATCTCTCCCCTATCGTAATCTTATCCTAACAAATAATAAAAAAAAGTCAAGAGTGCTAATTATGAAATAAAAAAATACTTTAGAATTTTAATCTAAAAGATTGGCGGTGAATTGGGCAAGGGCCGTAGGCAAGAATGGTTTGGTAATGTTGTTTAGTAGGGTAACCTTTGTGCTGGTTGAATACATAGTCTGGGTACTTCTTGTGGTAGTTTTGCATCATTCTATCACGAGTTACTTTGGCTATAATAGAAGCCATTGATATGATTGGTACTTTACTGTCCCCTTTGATAATAGAATGTTGTGTAACTAAGCTAGTTGATTTTGGCAATTTAATCCCAAAATTACCATCAATCAACAAAACTCTCTCGCCTAGTGAAACCTTACGATCGTAAGGTTTCGCCAGTAGAGTTTTCTCAAGATTTTTTACAGCGCGAACCATCGCCAGGCGCGTGGCCTGTAAAATGTTTATCTTGTCTATCACAGCTGGGCCAACTTTGCCAATCCCCCACTCCACATCTGGATGTGCCTGCAAAAACTTAAAAACCTCTTCCCTCTGCCTCTCCGTCATCATCTTCGAATCTCTCACTCCAAAAGTTCGATATCCGATATCGAACTTTTTACAGATCACCATATTTTCCTTGATTTTTAAACTTTGTTGTTTTGCATCTGAAGCAAGTTTCTGTATAATGGGTAAATATGCCTGAAGAAAATACACAACCTAATTCGCAGAACCAGCCACAACAAATTCCGCAATTTACCCACTTACATGTACATAGCCATTACTCGCTTTTGGATGGTTTGCCTAAGATTGATCAGATTTTAGATCATTGTAAGACCAATGGAATGAACTCGGTAGCTTTAACAGACCACGGTAATTTATACGGTGCCGTAGAGTTTTATCAAAAAGCAAAAGAGGCAGGTATTAAACCAATTATTGGTGCCGAAGTATATTGTGCTTTTGAGGGATTAGAGGATAAACGACCTAATATAGATAATAAGATATTTCATCTTATTCTTTTAGCAAAAAACGAAATAGGTTATCAGAATTTAGTTAAACTAATTACCACCGCCCAACTCAAGGGCTTTTATTATAAACCAAGAATAGACGATCAACTATTAGCCAAGCACACTGAAGGATTAATTGCGACTAGCGCTTGTATCCAGGGTCGTATCCCCCGCACTATTATCAATGGCCACGAAGAACAAGCAGCCCAATTAACTAAAAAGTATAAAACATTATTTGGCGATGGTAACTTTTATCTTGAAATTCAAAACCATCCAAGTTTAAAAGGGCAAGACTTGGCCAACAACACACTTATTGATTTTTCTAAAAAACTAAACATTCCTTTAATTGCTACCCATGATAGCCATTACTTAAATCCTGATGATAATATTGCTCAAGATATTTTAATGTTAATTAATACTGGAGCAGATCATAACGACCCTGAAAGATTAACTATGAAAGGAGAAGACTTTTCTATGCCTTCTCCAGCTAAAATGGTGACTTTCTGTAACAGCCAGGGCGTACCAGAAGCCATCACTAACACCCAACAAATTGCAGAGCAATGCAACTTTGAATTCAAGTTAGGCGAAACAAAACTGCCTCATTTTAACACTCCAGACAACAAAGATACGAATGAGTATATGAAGGAGCTTTGCTATCAAGGATTAGAAAACAGATCAGAAGAATTTGCACAAAACAAGCAAGAAGCGATAGATAGGTTAGAATACGAACTTTCAGTAATTGAAAATACTGGTTTTGGCTCTTACTTTTTAATTGTAGCTGACTTTGTTAACTGGGCTAAACAAAAACGAATCGCTGTGGGGCCAGGTAGAGGAAGTTGCGCAGGCTCTTTGGTATCCTACTTACTAAATATCACTGAAGTAAATCCATTAAAATTTGGTCTGCTCTTCGAACGTTTTATGAGTGTTTCTGAAAAATATAGCGTCACCAATAAAGATTTTGATATTTATGATTAATAAAAAATGTCAATTTTGTTTTAGATTATTTAAAGTTCATAATTACCGAAACAATTCGGCACATTTTTGTAGTTCTAATTGTTATCATAATTACCAAATGAAACTAGCTTATCCTGAAAAAACCTGCCCTCAATGCGGTAATCAATTTAAGATTAACAGGAAAACTCGTTATAACAAATATTGTGGCATAGAATGCTCTCTTCTAGGTAGAAGAAAGTACGAATATAACGATAAAGTTTGTCCTCAGTGTGATAAAGTATTTTCATTTAATTCAAAAAACCCGTATCAAATTTTTTGCAGTCAAAAATGTAACGCAAAAAGTAGAGCTTACAAAATAAATGAAAATTTTTTTCATAAAATAAATTCTGAATCTAGTGCTTATTTCCTCGGTTTAATGTTCTCAGATGGTAATGTTTCAACAAAAGGACACTATATGCATATAGGTTCTATTGATAAATCCCTTATTGAGTCTTGTAAAAACTTTTTGGAAACAGATAGACCTATTTACACTTATAAAAAATGCTACTCTATTATTATTGGCAATGAAGTGTTACATAAAGACTTGTTGAATTGGGGAGTTGTCCCAAGAAAAAGTTGGAAGGAATTATCTCTGCCAAGTATTCCTAAAAAATGGATGCAACATTTTATCCGTGGAGTTTATGATGGCGATGGAAGTTTTTTTCTGGACAAAAGAGATCAAGGAAAATATATCTATCTATGCTCTAGTCTAACCTGCAGTTCGTTAAATTTTCTTAAAGAAATAAAAATCCTCTTAGAGGATCAACTAAATATTAAATTCCACAAAATTAGATTCGACGACAAGGGTAATGGAACAGGAAGTTATCAATTGAAAATTTCTCGTAAAAATGATGTGAAAAAATTTACTAATTACTTATACAGAAGTACAAATTATTATCTAGAAAGAAAACATAATTTTGTACAAAATTTTTATGCTCAATAATTTTGAAAAAATAGAAGGTATTTGTCAGCGAAGAACCGATTTAGAGCAGGAGAGATTAAAAAAAGAATTAACAAAAATACAAGAATACAATCTTGTAGAGGATTTTTATAATCTCTTTACTCAAGGGAAACAAGGGTCTACAAATCAAATAAATAGCTTGATTGCTGTTGCTTTAAAAATTACTTCTAAAATGCCCGACGGAGAGTTTAATCCTAGTAAAACTATTGAAGTAGCTCGTATCTCAATGCCTGATATTGATTTAGATTTTGCTGATACTAGGCGAGATGAAGTAATTGAATATGTAGCAGAAAAATATGGCAGAAACCACGTGGCCCAGATTATTACCTTTGGAACTATGGCCTCTAGAGCGGTAATAAGGGATGTGGGTAGAGCCCTAAATATTGACTACGGTTATTGCGATAAAGTAGCTAAAATGGTGCCTTTTGGTCACACCTTACAGCAATGTGTAGATGACGTAGCGGAATTTAGACAATTATATAATGTAGATCAGCAATGTAAAAAGCTAATTGATCTAGCTATGCAACTAGAAGGTTGTGCTAGGCATGCTTCTACTCATGCTTGCGGAGTGGTAATTTCTAAAGACCCTTTGGATCAATTAGTACCCCTGCAATTCCCTAGTCAAAAAGATAATCGCATTGTTACCCAATACGAAATGCATGCGATTGAAGACTTGGGTTTATTAAAAATGGACTTTTTGGGTTTAAAAAACCTAACTATTATTGAGAACACCTTAAAGCGAATTTACATGGTTCAAAACCAAAGTGTTGATATTGCCAAAATTCCTGAAAACGATCCCGCCACTTTCAAACTCCTACAAAAAGCAAAAACAACAAGTGTGTTTCAGCTCGAAGGCGGGGGGATGAAAAGATATTTAAAAGATTTAAAACCCACTTGTTTAGATGATATTATTGCTATGGTGGCCTTGTATCGCCCTGGACCAATGGAACTTATCCCAAGCTATATTGCTAGAAAGCACGGCAAAGAACCAATTAGCTATATCCACCCATCTTTAGAAAAGATATTAGAACCAACTTACGGGTTGCCAGTATTTCAAGAACAAATTATGCAAATTGCTCGCACTTTAGCTGGCTTCTCGTTATCAGAAGCAGATGTTTTAAGAAAAGCTATTGGAAAAAAGATTAAACATCTACTAGACGCTCAAAAAGAAAAGTTTATCAAAGGCTGTATTGCTAATAACGTACCTCAACATATTGCTGAGAAAGTCTTTTCATGGGTAGAACCCCACGCCCAATACTCGTTTAATAAGTCCCACGCAGCAGCTTATGCTACTATTGCCTATCGCACCGCTTATTTAAAAACCCATTATCCAGTAGAGTTTATGTCTGCTGTCTTAACCTCAGAAAGAAACGATATGGATAGAATATCCTTTTTGTTAGATGAGTGTAAAAATATGGATATAGAAGTGTTAGCACCGGACGTAAACGAGAGTTTT
>CAYOFM010000006.1:0-14329 GCA_964403365.1 uncultured Candidatus Saccharibacteria bacterium
TTAATTGTTTTTGCTATTCGTGATATGGAAGACGAATTAAGACCAATGGCTATGTTTATCATTCTAAGATACATTTGGAATCAGGTACGATCCAGCTTAAAAAAGAGAATTCTGTTGGTTGACGAGGCTTGGTGGATTATGCAATCAGAAGACGGCGCTTCATTTTTATACGGTATTGCCAAAAGAGCTAGGAAATACTGGTTGGGAGTTTCTACTATTACTCAGGATGTTACAGATTTTATGACTTCTAATTATGGCAAACCAATTATTACTAATTCATCCCTACAATTTTTAATGAAGCAATCCCCAGCTGCGATTGATGTGGTGCAACAAACTTTTGGCTTAACTGATGGTGAGAAAAATACCTTATTAGAGACAGATGTTGGGGAAGGCATTTTTATCGCTGGACAAAAAAGAGTAGTTTTAAAAGTAGTGGCTTCTTATGCTGAAGATCAGATTATTACCAGTAGCCCAGAACAATTAAAACAAATACAAGAAGAGAAAAAGCGGATTTCCCAATTACCCGGAGTTGTTTCCGGTTCTATCGGCCAATCCGTCACCCCTAATCCCAAAACAAGAATTTAGAGCATAATTAACAAAGAAAGAGATGGTTGTAAAAGGATTTTATGGCCACCTCAATACCAAGGAGGAATTTTCATGACAAAAACAATTAAACTTTTTTTGACCTTATCCTTGGTCGGACTATTTTTAGCTTTTACAAGGATGGTTTTTGCCTTGGAATTAAACTATCCTGATTTGCCTGGGCTAGGCGCTTTAAAAGAGGGACATGAGTTAGGCTGGTACATAAAGTATTTTTTTAATTTAGCCTTTTTTATCGCAGCTGGAGTGAGCATAGTTACTATATGTGTTGGTGGTTTTCTCTATATCACCCGTTCTTACAAAACCTCTACTATTATCAGGGCCAGAGAATACATTAAAAACGGTCTTTTAGGGCTTTTAATCATCACCCTATCCTGGACTTTTTTGTATGCCATTAATCCAGATTTAACATCCTTTAAGATTACTAAAAAGGAAGTAGGTCCAACAGTTCAATATGGCACCGGTTCTCCAACGCAAAGATCAGGGGTTGGTTTTGTTAACAACCCCGTAGGTCCATTAATTAGAGCAACAATCTCATCAATTAGTCAACCACTTAATTATTTTATTCCAGATGTTGTTCTTGGCTTAAGTCCAGCAGTGGGCGGTGGAGGTTTACTTGGTTCCATGGCACCACCTGCTTCCTTAAGTAGTGATGAGGACAGTGATGCGATTCCAGATGCTGAATTACCCAGATATATGATATCTTTTCAAAAAGCAAAGGATCTTGCTGATAAATTAGTTGAGACAACAGAACAGCTTTATGATTTAACAAAGTGTTGTGGTTGTGGGTTGTCAAAGTTTCATTATGGTTATGAAGCAGGTGTAGGTCAAACCCAACTAGAGTTGAGATGCCAGTGTATGCCCGGAGAGGTTAAATCAACTAAGTGTGTTGAACAAATTAAGTCCTGTTGGGATAAGTTTGATGAGGATGTTATAGGGGATAAAGATGCATATTCAGGCGAGGATCTTTTAGATTTAATACAAAGACGAGAAGATTATTGTCGGGATGAGGCACAAAATCCCTTATCTGTCTTTTTCCTAGATGGTTCTGGTTCAGATGTTCCTGGTACACCAGATGAATGTTGGGCATGTAAAAACTTCTGTGAACAATGTGGTTGTGACACAATCTGTATTGATAAGGTTATTCAGGAGGCAGGGTTGCAAATACCTAGTGTTGATTCTGATAATAAGCCAGTTACTGGTCAAAAAGCGTATGAACAGCTTTTAAAGCAAAAAAAGGAGGAGATGACAATAATAGTTGGACACTTAAAGAGTGTTCAAAATGAGATAGCTATAATAGAAACTGATTTAGCAGGTCAATCACTTGAATTGCAGAAATCAGCTTATCTTTTACAAAAAGTAGAAGGCTCTATGTTTACATCAGAGTTTGTTAATTTTAAAGACGAAACAGAGCAAGGAGGAATTGGCTTTTGGCAGACTAGGTTTTTGAGTAGGATTAATAATAGTAATGATATGACGTTAGCTAATATTCCGTTGGCAAGTGCTACGCCAGTCAGAATTCTTGCTATTCAGTTACCAGGTACTAACAAAGACTTAATAGCTGAGCAAAGTTCAAATTATACTAAAATGTTTAATGTTATTAGTAACTATTATTTAGTTAATGATTGGGATAATGCTCTTAGTGGTGGATTCAGTAATATTTCCACTAAAATACTAGGTGAGCTCAATACTGATGATACTCAAGAAGCTTCTAGTCGGCTTAGTCTTTTTGCTGTGATGGCATTAAATAGTATTGGAGAATTTCAAAAGATGCTAGAAGAGTGTATTCAAGCAGCTTTCGGTCATTTGGGATTAGAAGATTTATTAAATAATGTAGACGTTCAAGGTGCTTTAGAAGAAATGGCTAAAAGTGCCCTAGATAAAAGCATTGGTAGTGGTATAACCTTTGATTTATCTGATACTTCTAAGCAAGCCACTGAATATATTAGCGAGAATATGGCAGATAAGATAAAAGAGGATGCGAATACGAAATGCAAGAGTGAGTGCGAGGTGGCTTGTCTTGCATGGACACCGGAAATAAAACAAACAAGGGAGTGTGGTACGGATAATTGTAAAGATTGTTGCTATAGAGAATGTAATCAAATGGCTGCTAATTTTATTTCTAAGAACTTATCAGAATTATTAAATAGACCACTTAAGGGGTATTTAGATGAGGAAGTACAAAAACTTCTTAATCAAACAGTAGAAGAAACATTTTTAGATGAGAATTTTCGGAAGAACTTTTTACATAGCAATATAGTTGATTTGCTTAAAAGGGGAATGGGTGGTATTGCTCAGAAGGCTTTAAAGGATGAGATTCCTGGTTTAATGAATGTTTTAAACACCAGAGTCGTTTCTTTGTTAGGTGACTTTATTGGTGATAATATAGCGTTCATTGATAGGATTAATTTTCAAACACTTAAAAGATGGAAAAGAGATATAGAAAGAGATGGGGCGAAGAAGGTAGCTGAAGAATTAGTAAAAATAATGCAACCGGTTTTTGATAAAATTCCGGGTAGTAGACATGCTGCTTATGCATTAGACGAACTCAAAAAACCAGATATTTTAGGTGCAGAAGAAATACTTAATAATTACTATACGGGGAGTCAGAAAGTTACCTCTATGACAGAGTTTTTAAAAGAAACCAGACGATTTTCTGAAGATTTTTATAGGGAGAAATATAATATACCAATAGGTCCTCTGTCTCCTGCAGATGTGGAGATAATAGAAACATTTTCATTAAGGATCTATGACTTATATAAAGATGAAGTAAGAGATGAGAGAAAGCGAGCGATACTTATAACTATAAAAGATTCCTATACATGGATAAAAATGCTAGACAATTGGAGCGCTGGGCTTAGAAGTGTTGTTTTGGATGGGATTATCGCCATGCCTTCTCAAATGGCTAAGGCAGTTACCGAGATAGCTGCTTATACAGCTACTCGGTATGCTATGGTACTAACAGAAGATAAGCTATTAACACCTTATGTTTACCCCTATACTGATCAAATACAAAGTTTAGTGGAGAGCTTGCAAAAACTTTTAGATTTACAGATTAAAGATCTCTTGCCTCAGTTTTTACAGCAAGCTCTAGAAAAAAGTTTGTCAGACAATGTTAATGCCTTACTTAAAACAGTTTGTGATGCGGGTCAGAGAGCTAAGGCAACGGGAGACTCTAGTGTCGAGGCTGTTATTCCAGCAAATACTTATAGCTGGTTAGATGGGGGTGTACAATTGAACCTTGATCAGGAGGCAGCAATGAGCGTCTGTAATGTTTATGGTAAATTGAATCAAGAAGTAGTAAAATTCTTACCTGCTAAGTTTAAAGACCCTCTTAAAAGAGGCATATTGGAAACACTAGACAAACAGTTCAATTTTGACTTAGAAGGATTTTTAAACAAAACTCCGGCTGGAATGTTAGAGGTATTTTTACAATTAGAACCAGGCTCTTTAGTTAAGATCGTTAAAGCCACACCAAAAGAATTGCTTTGTGGTGAAATACCAATTTATGAAAATGCGAGTAAAAATGCATGGGAAGACAAATGTAAAGATGCACTTGTTGATCCCGGCAAAGAAGGAACAAGCGCTTTTGACTTTTTAAAAGGTGGGGATGCTGATTATAAAACAGTCTGTCCTTTAATGCAAACTTTTTGCAAGGCAAAGATTAAAGATAAATTTCCATTCTTAGTCGGCCCAGTTGATTATTTGATTAAGATGGCTAAATATGAGTGTGGTTATGTAAGAAGTGAGTGTGATAATAGTTGTGATACTTGCCCTGCTGAAAAGAAATTTTGGTGTGAATCATGCGATACTGTGATAAATAGAAGCGTTGCTTTCTCAGTAATATATAAATTACTTTCTGAAATAAATGAACCAGGACAGGAAATAATCGTTTTGCAGTGGCTGTGGGTGGGTTTGCCACATGATCAGGCGCTACAAGACGTAATGGATAGTGTGGCTAACAAGAGAGGGTTTACAGTAGAGTGGAATTTAGCCAAGATAGAGATTCGGGATATGGAGAATTTACAAGGCATGTCAAGCTTAATAGGTGGTGCAGATACTCTTGCACAGTTTTTTATCACTAGCTTTTGGGATAATACTACACTAAGAGAGATGTTGATTACGCCTCCCCTAGGAGTTGTTAAGCCGTTTGAAGTAGATAGACAGGCAGTTCTTAAAAATCCTCCGGGTAACCCAAAACAAACTAATTTTTTTGCTGATACTCCAGCTACTTTTTTAAACGATATTTGCCAAAAGATAAAATATGAGTGGGATAATTTTATAGACCAGAAAAAGTTTCCTAATAATCCAATAACAGGTGCATCTACCCGTCCTGATATGTATAATGGTTTAAGTGACGATGAGATTACAGTCTATGAGGCAGCGTATTGGACTTGTGACAAACTCACAATGAATCCAGCTTCTACTCTTGGTTTAGATAAAAAATTACTTGAGTATTTTGGTAACCATAAGTATATGTTGCAGATTCTTTATGATAAGCAGGAAATATTTATCAAGACAGAAGAAAAGCCACCACAACTACAGGAGTTTTTACGGTTTGTTAACGAAGAAACGCCACTTGTTGGTTTATCAAAGGGTGGTAAGGCAATTGAAGAGGAGGGTATGGCTATGATGAATATAGGGTGTATAGTATGGCGTTCTGAATACGGAGATGGAAGTAATAGCTATGCAATTCCTAGTAAGTTAAAGCAAAAAACCATAGAGCAAATGAAGAATGACTGTCTGCAATTTTGTAGTGATACTAATCATAATCAAAGGGACAGGTGCTTAGAAGCAGTTGAGACGCAAGGGACAGGTAGGGCAATGCAAAAGTTAGCTGTTTTCCTTCAGCAAAATCAGACATTGCAAGTTATTTTGGGTCAACACTGGAAGAAGCCTTTAATTGATTATGCCTGTATTGGATTTTGTAAAGATAATTGTAATGGAGGCGCAACAGAAAAGGAAGAGTGTAAACAGGAATGCCCGACAACATGTAACAATATATTAAATAAGACATTTGCCCAGATGTTTAATTTGGAAGATGAAAAGGAATGGGTTGAAAATTTTGTTAAAAACTTTCTTGTTAAAAAACCAATAGAGATTATTGAAAAAGAATTAAAAGATTTATTTGGCGAGTGGCCACCTAAAGAGATTAAGGATTTACTTAATGAGTCAGCAGCCGACTATCTTATAAAACAAAAAGAAACGCAATGGTTTGGTAAGTCTTTAATAGATACTTTAGGTAGATGGGTTGGGGCAGATATCTGGCTAGAAAAAGGTATGGATATGGGTGGTAAAATTAATGGTAATATTGGAGATGTAGTTGACGGTGCGCAAGACGTTGTTCAAGCAGGAATGAATAAACTTTTTCTAGAGACACCAAAAGACTTTATGAATTTTGTAGCACAAGGGTTTGGTGTTGAAATGCTTGAAAGGTTTACCACTCGGCTTTTTGATGATATGACTGGTGGATGTGAGCCGATGGGGGCAAAAGCTTATTTCACCTTTACGCCTGCATCAAATAAACTTGATGAGTGGTTTGTGGGTCCTTTGAACAAAGAAGAACTTTCTGAAAAATTATCTGATAAACTCGTAGCTGAGGTCGATGATTTTAAGAAAGATAATGCGATTATAAATAATATCGAAGAGGGTAAATGGAGCATTAAAGATAGTAATGGTAATCTTTATTATGTTAAACTAAAAGGGGGTGAGCTAGAAGTAACAGCTGTGCCAACAGAATGTAAGGTACCTCGTTTCTTTACTATGGAAAAGGGTGGACAATGTTGTCACTTGGGCAAGGGTTTGGTTTGTAAAGATAAAGATAAAACCTGCAAAGAATGTAGGTTTCTAGGGGACGAAGAAACTAAAATATCTTGCTATGATTTTGAAGAAGGCGAATATGATTCAATAGATAATGGTAAGTTTATTAACTTAAGGTGTTGTAGAACGTTGAAAGAGCAGAATAATCAATGTTGTCAAACAGTAATTGATTGTTTGATTGATAAAATTAACTTTTTCTTAAAACACACCTTAACTAATATGCTTAACGATAATGGTCCACCCCTTGATAGTATTAAAGATTTTAATTTTGTTGGTTTTTAATAAATTAAATGTTATTTTTCAAAAAACAATATATTAGAACCCCCATAGTAGTTTTACTAGTTTTCGGTTTTTTGTTGCAATTTGTTCCAGCATTACAAGAAGCAAAAGCATAAAGCTTAAGAGATTTTGAAGAAGATTTAGAGGGTGCTTTAAATTCTATTCCAGAGATTTCTTTTGTAAGAGCCAAAACAAGAAGAGAGATGGAAAATGTAATACATAATATATGGGGGTTTCATAAAGAAAATCCTTTTGATAATATGAGCTTGCGGGAAGGAGGGACAATGACATTAGGCGCTTTGTCGACATTAACTTTTTTTGTGCCATTGCCATTTCCATTTAACTTAGTTGTAATTGGTGCATCATTTTCACCGCTTGCTAGTAAAGAATTACCCTCCCCAGGTATATTTAAAGCCCTTGATAAAGATACTGCAGATAAAAAAGTGATTCCAAAACTTTTTGAACATTGCGAGGCAAAAATTCCTACAATGGAAGATGAAACTAGTGAGAGTATTAAGAGTTTTTGTCGGGAAACTGAAAAATGTAGTATTTTATTAGATAAAGCAGAAAAAGATCAATGTGAAGTAGAGTGTCAGCGAGAGCAAAGGGTTAGAATACAGCAAGCATGTGGCAGTTTAAGGCAAATACAAAATGCTTCAGCTAGGCAAACGTACCTTGCAAAACAAATCTATATGGATACTGATCCATTATCTAGTTGCCTTTTTCTTGCTAATTGTAGAACTAGTTGCCACCTTTCATTAGGCTCAACTAAGGTTTATTTTAATGTTATTGAGATAGTAGCTCAGATATTTCTTTTGTTTGCGGGCGACGCTTCTCAATTACAAGGTTTAGTGAAGGTAGCTAATGATGTGGAAGAATTAATTGATATAGCAGAAAAAGTGAAAAAGGCAGTTGAAACAGTAGAATACTTTTTTACTTCTCTTTATAGTTTAATCTCTAAAGTAGCTGATGTAGTTAATGGAGTATGGAATGCTTTAGGTGTGATTATGAATGGTGCATTGGCTCATCCACTTGATTGGCAAACGTGGAAGGATTTTGCTGAAAATTTTGCTAATTTTATGATGGAGAAAATTAATGCCTTAATGCGCATTGATGAAGCTGGAGCGAAATTAGCAAGCATTGCTGACGAAGTGGCAGAAGCATCAGGTGTTGGTAAAACAGAACCATGGTTAAAGCTCTTTAAAATTGTGGATGGGATAAAGGAGACGATTATAGAATTTAGTAAACCAAAAATTTCAGAGAGTTATTTGTTACAAAAGATTAAAACAGATTTTAAGGATAATGAATTACAGACAATAGAACAAGAGATTGAGAATCTTGGTGATTTTGCTAATAATAATATAACTGGGCATCAAAATGAAATTAAGAATAGATTAGAAGATATTCAAGAGGCAGTTTATAATATTAGGGGTATTGAGCCAACTAGTAATATAGCTCAGGATTGGGAGGTTATAACAGGAACATATCAATCTGACTTAAGCTATGATGCAATAGGGATTTATGGCGTAAAACTAATTTGGAAAGCTCCCCCAGTAAAGCTTGGATATCTAGACTCTCGTTTTGGCTTCCTGATATATTTTCTAGATAAGATTGAAAAAACTAAAGAAGCATTTATGTGGATGTTAGAATGGCTTACTAGTCGAACACGAGCAGGTGTTGAAACAGGTATTTTAAAAGAAATAGAAAGATTTGAAAATAGAGTAGATGCTTATTGCGAGGATGGTTCGGGGATTGACGAGGCGTGCTATGAAAAATGTATGTACCATGACGACGATGAAGGTTATGCTAGTTGTGTCTTAGGAACACTGCAACCAAATCCAGGCGCAACTTGTCAATATGGTTGTGAGGAGCAGAAAGAACAATGTATAATGAATAATTGTATAGCACAAAACTTTTGTGAATGTGAGGATGCTTGTAAGACATATGAACCGGATGGTGTAACAGCAGATGGTGTACCAATTAGAAAATATTGTTATCCCGATCGTGATGGTACATGTGTTTGGTCTCTACTAGGTGATAAAACTGCATGTATTCAGATTTGTGAAGCGGATAGTGATGTTTGTAGTGGAGAGATAGATGAAGATTGCCGAGATGATTGCGGGGATCTTTTTGATGAATGTGTGGATGATGACTGTGAGCCATGTTGTTTGGATGAATGTAGTGAGGGCGGCGGAGGTGGTACGGTATGTCCTGGTGGTGGGGATTTAGCGTCATGTAAGGGTGCGTGTGATGATTCGGGTGAGTTATGTGATAACGAATCAGATGCATGTCAAAATAGTTGTGAAGATGAGACCTTTAATGATTTTGATGGTAAGCTCAATATGATTCGTCGTCGTGATTGTGGGAGTAGTTGTTGGGGTTTGTCTGGTGATTCTAAAACTTGGGGGGGTTTTGCTGATGCTGCAGGTGCTTGTAGGGGTTACTGTTTTTCTGAGTGCACTGAAAGTTGCAGGGTGCAAGGTGCTAATGGTGGAGTTTATCAGACAGAATGTTGCCCTGCTAATATATGTTCTACAGCATGTAATATAGGAGAGGGACAGTGCGAAGATGATTGTGAAGATGATTGTGAGAAGGATTGCGACATTGCTCCACCAGCAGGGGGTGGTGTAAATAATATATGTAAAGCTGGTTTTATGGCGATCCTTAACCGAATGAAGCAAGCTGCGGAGAAGATTAAGGATGATTATATCGGAGAATGGGGCAAGGGTGCGTGTGATGATGTAAATCCTTTTAGGGGTGATACAGGTACTTGCAATGAATTTTCCTTTGCTGATTTTTTTAATATAGAAGAAGACAATAGGTTGGGTGCATTTTTGAGCGATATGAGGTGTTTTGAAGAGCTATTTTTAAGTAATAATAATTACTGTTTTTTCACTGATGCTAGAATGTGGCTTAAGATATTAGGAAGGCTAGCCAATGTTGATAGGGAATTAGTTAACGCCAAAATGTTTCTTAGTAGACTACAACCAATGTTAGATGTTCCTCCAGGTGATGAAATGTTTAAAAGTTTTGATTTTACAAATGTTTTTACGACCCCATTTGATTATATAAATGAAGTAGTAGCTACTATTTATAGAGCATCTATAAGAGCAGTAGATATTATTGAAGGGTCTGATGGAAACATAGGATTGATAGAGCCAGGTAAAGAGTTTAAACCATATTTAGATGGTACTAACAATAGTAGCCTTGATGTTGTAAGTGATCTAAAAGAATTAACAGAAAAATATATAGGTAGGGTCCAAGAAATAGGCTTTACAGGGTTAGATAATATCTTACAGCTTATTGGCACAGAGCAAGGACGAGCTGCCCTAGAGGATGCAGCTTTACCACCTAAGGCCGCTATTTTTTCGAATATGTTAGAGGGTAGTGATGACTTAGATAAAATTATGATTGACGCTGATTTGATTTTTAATACCTATGGTGTTGATACTCCTTTTTGGTACTCTGATTTTATTGCATTAGTTGTAGAGTTGAGAAAGACGCAATATGGTTTAAGAGATGCTTTAAATGGCAGGGTGGATATTAGTAAAGCCGTACAATATTATTTTGACAATAAAGCGAAGCTTGAATATTTAACGATTCCAGATCAACCACTTTTTGAGATGCGAGCAGGATTAATGGCTGAAACTGTAAACACTGTGATAGCAGAAATAGTCCGATTAAGTGGGGTGATTGTTGTTGTGCTAGAGAGATTTGAGAATATTCAATATCTAGCAACTACCTTGCCCAACAATCCTACTAATCCATTTGAGGGTATAGATGATTTAAATGATTTAGCAAATGTGCCAGATACAGCTGATAGTCTTTGTAGTGATCAATGTGAAAACATTTCAAAAGTCAGCCCCATTTACTCTTACGACGCTTGTCTTGAATTATGTGTGAGTGATGTAGTACAGCCTACAATTTATAAAGCTGCTCGGAAAATAAAGAATATTGAATGGGATGACTTATTTACCACAATTAAAACAGATATTACTAATTTAAAAACTAGCACGGTTAAAAATGAATTAGAACAAGCACTTGTTAGAATAGAGGAGATTATTGTAGATTATATAGACGAGTATTACACCCATGATTTAGATAGCGAATTAAAGCAAGAGCTGGCAACACAGTACGGAGTAAATTTTTCTATAAAAGATATACTTTTTGAAGATGTTGTTAAAGTTTTAATTGGTTTAAGAACACCAGGGAAGCATGGAGATGCAAGAGGTGAGGAATTGATAGAAAAATATGATGCCATTATTGAGTTGATAAAGGCTGGTCTTATTACGACACCTATTTTCCCAGCTATCTTCACAGAAGCAGAGTCTGGTAGTTTTGTATATATAATGATGAAGACTGAAGGATATGTAAGGGAGATAATGAAAGTATTAGCTTGGTTTATAGGTATAAAAGGATTATATTATAATGCATATAAACAAGGAGGGCAGATTGGTGGAGATTATCGTTTATTGGCTCAAGCATGGGATAATGTAAGAAAAGCAGGTAAAGAGTTCCAAAAGATATTAGATGACGAAGCAGCTTCTTCCTCAGACAAGTTCACAACAGATGGTTATGGTATAAAAGCAGAATGGGATGGGGTGCAATGTATTCCATCTGCAGCACGAGGGGTTAACAGAACCACTGGTCCTACTGGAGGGCAGGTTTGTCCTAATGTTGATCGTTACACTAAAGAAATAAATAGCCAGTTTTCTTTAATTAGATCTAGCTTAAAAGAGCTAGAAGTAATTAGGAGAATACCAGAAACAAAGGACTTAGTTAGGCTTAAAGCAGGTGAGGAAGAAATGGAATTTACTGAGCATAGTGGGGCATCAGTTTCTTTGAAGTGGAGTGATTTAGGTGTTAATTTTACTACATATCGCGTTAAGGAGACAAGCGAGCTGAACGATATTTACAGGAGGGCGAGTGAAATTGCAGATGAGTCCAGAGAGCTCTGGGGTATAAATATAGCGATTGATTTTGCTAATCAAAATTGCACTTGTGGTTGGAGTTATTGTAAGCTACCCATTTGTATTTCAGAGTTACCTTTTACACCCCAAGCAATAACCAATGCTTATTGTTGGATTGTCTATATCTTAAGAGGACTTATTTGGCGTAAGGCTTTGAATGTGGAAAGCTTTTTAGAAAAAGAATACAAAGATCCAGAAGTTGATAAGGATGCATGGCAAGGGGTAGTAGATGAATTTGTGAGAGAGAGAGCAGCTAAGCCCTATAACTACTCTAATTTCCGTCGTGGTTTACCTTAATATATACTATCTATGAATAATGTTTCTAAAATTTTAATAATATGTTTATGTTTTATAGTTTTATTGGTTGGTTTTATTGTGGTGGATGAAACACAGGCAGATTTTGATTATGCCAATACAACATATTCTAGCCCAACACGATGTGATTTGGGGATTATTCCTATTGGCTCAGCCATGTTTGGCACGGTGGATGCTTTAGATGAAATTTATCAGTTATACCATGGAAATACTCAAACGGGAGAAATGGGCTTACAGAATTATCTTGATATTTTAATTAAGGATAGCGAGGAGTTCTTATTTGACTATCCTGGTGCTTGTGATTATTCAAAATGTAAAGCATCATCTAGAGAAACTTTAGTAGATTTAGGGGCTGATATACAAATCTATGAATGCTTAGCCTTTGAAGAGGGTTGCAGTTTAGCTCAACAAGTTTGTTTCTCTGCTTGTAGGCAATTTGAATGCAAAGGAGATCCTTGTTCTTCAATAGATTTAGGGGATGTTTTGAAGGATTTTAAAAATAGTCAACTTTTGATCAGTGGTTTGTATGATAAGATTAATGATTTCTATTACGATTTACGAGAACCGATTACTAAGGATATAGAGTTAAGTAGTGACAGCCCGAATAGTGCCATTACAGCTCTTAGCTATCTAGAACGTAAATTACAATTATCAGCCGATTTATTAACTCCATATTCCGGTCAAGGTCCCCGTACCTGTATGCCCAATGAATCAGAAAGAAAATTAATAGAGCGAGGCGAATTAGAGCCTAGAGAGCCAATGCTTTGCGTGGATGCTTTAAAACAGGGCATATACTGGCCCTATCCTTGGTCTGAGTGGTGCCAAACAGAATGTCAATATGGTGCTACTAATGATTGTATGGAGTGTTTGGTGAAAGATGGTAGTAGTCAAGATAGTTGCTGGGCAAAAAATAGAGAAATTTCATGGCAGGCAGACATTAATTGCCAAATGTTTAAGAATTGTACTAGTGAGTGTAGCTCAAAACAAACATTAGATATTGAGTGTTATACTTGTCTATGTCAAAGATTTGAAGATGATAAAAGTCAAGAAGCGTCTTGTACGGACTGGCTCTGTAACGGCAGGGGTAATTTTGTTTGTTGTCATTAGATTTTATGAATTATGAATCATAGATTAATAAATAAAAAACTTGTGTTTCTTATCTTACTTACAGTCTTGGCTTTATCAGCTCAGCCAGTTATGGCTATAGTGCAATTAGAAGTTGACTTTCCAAAAATTGGAGATGATGAAATAACTGTTTTAAGTTCCTTGCCCCAGACAATAAAGTATATTTTTAACTTAGCTATTGTCCTTGCTACCTTTGCAGTTTTTCTTTCTTTGATTTATGGAGGGTTTATTTATTTAAGTTCTACTGGTAATCCCGGAAAAATGGCAGATGGCAAAAAGAGGATTATAAATTCAGCGCTTGGTTTATTAATTTTATTGGGCTCTTACTTTTTACTTCGTACAGCTAATCCGCAACTTTTGGTTTTAAAAATTAATAAAAAAGAAGTCGAGGCAAGAGGTGTATTACTGTTGAATGAGTTGGCATATGAAGATGTGATGGGTTTTGGAGGTGTCTCGGGTGCCTTGAAAGACCCTAGTGCTTCTGATGAAGATATACAAAAAGCTTTGCAAAAATTATTAAGTGCACCTTTGGGCGAAGCAAAAGCAGTGTATCTACATGGTAGCGTTCCTGATTTGAGAAAGAGGTTTGGATTAATGTTGATGGGTTCTTTATTGCCAGGAATAAGCAGTAAGCTTCCTCGTGTAGATGATAGATATCAATATGACTACCCTTCAGTCAATGGTGTTGATTTAGATCATTTCACCTTTCAGTATTTCAAACCGTATGCTCTTTATTTTGCGCCAGGGGCAAATGCCGAAGTGGTCACCTACTTTAATTCTGATTTTGAGAAGATTAGTAGCGGTGTCCTAAAAGCAAAGAAAGCCCAAGGGCATTACGTATATCCTAATTGTTCAAAGCAAACAGGTCCTTGTAAGTTTAAGTTATTAGATGGTTTTGAGTTATCAGGTTTTTTTGCGAATATGATAGCTACCGCAGGGAATAACAGGGTTATGGTCAATACGGTTCCATTATCTATTGAAATTAAACACAATGGACCAGGTGTTTATTTAAAAGCAGATGATTTCTGGGAAACAATTTATTTACAAGACAAAGATAGTGTTGAGTTTTTACGAGATAAACCATATGATTTCGATGATAAAGCAAAAAGGATCGAGGTAAAAAATTGGTCCGAAGAAAGAGATGAGACAACTGGACAAATAGAGTTAAAAAAAACCGCAAACTATTTAGCTATCCTACATGAAGACGAAGAATTTAAAGG
>CAYOFM010000007.1:0-13596 GCA_964403365.1 uncultured Candidatus Saccharibacteria bacterium
CCTTGAGTTGCCTGATATCATTATCCATGGTTATAATTACCCCACGCTCTAAGATACCAGCCACTCTTGCTTGGCTAAATTCCTTTGTTTTTTTAGTATTTTTTTCTTCGGCCATTTTTCTTCAAGTTGCCTGCCGAAGGCCTTACATTACCAGCCCCACTACCACTAGGGATAGCACGGCTGGGCTTAAAGCCAGCTTGCTTGGCTGATAAGCTAACTTTTCCACTATCATCAATAGCCACAATCTTGACTGGAATTACTTTTCCTTCTTTAACTACATCATCTACCCTATTTATTCTTTGGTTAACAAACTCTGAAATATGAACTAAACCATCTTGCCCAGGAACTAGTTCAACAAAGGCGCCAAAATCCATAATTTTAACAATCTTTCCTTCAAATGTCTCTCCTACCTCAAGTTCTCTAGTTAAGTCTTTGACCCATTGAATGGCTTTGTCAGCTCCTTCTGAATGTTCAGCGCTAATAAACACAGTACCATCGTCATCAATATCTATACCAACTTCGCATTTTTCAATAATTTCGTTAATAACCTTACCGCCACTACCAATCACTGCCCCTATTTTATCAGGATTTATCTTTAAAGTATAGACCCGTGGAGCATATTTAGACAATTCTTTTCTTGGCTTATCAATAGCTTTTTCCATTGTTTTAATGATGCCTAATCTTGCTTTTTTAGCAGCCTCTAAGGCACCCTCAAACATCTCTCTGGTGATACCCATGGTTTTAACATCCATTTGTACGGCTGTAATCCCACTATTAGTACCAGCTACTTTAAAATCCATTTCCCCATAATGATCTTCTGGACCCTGAATATCTGTTAACAGTTTAAACTGATCACTAGATTCTCCAATTACCAAACCAATAGCAATACCAGTAGCTGTTCTTTTTAAGGGTACCCCCACATCCATTAAAGCCAAAGAGGTACCAGAAACAGAAGCCATAGAGGTAGAACCATTAGAACTTAAGCTTTCTGAAACTACACGAATGGTGTATGGAAAATCATCTAGGCTTGGCAAAAGTGGCTCTATAGCTTTTTCTGCTAAAGCACCATGGCCAATTTCTCTCCTACCTGTAAAGCCCATTCTCCCTGTTTCACCAGATGAATATGGTGGAAAATTATAGTGATGCATAAATCTCTTCTTGCCTGATATTTCCATACTTTCTATTAGTTGCTGGTCTCCTGGGGAACCAAGGGTGGCTATAGATAGAATCCTAGTAGCCCCTCTGGCAAACATACCACTGCCATGCACCCTAGGCAAAATAGCTACCTCAGCAGTTATTTCTCGTACCTCGTCAAGTCTTCGAAGGTCTGGCCTTTTTTCTTTTTCAATAATATTTTTCTTGAAAATGTTTTCTGTTTCTTGTTCAAATAAATCTTTAGCCATTTTAACACCGTTCTCAGTAAATTCGCTGTTGTTAAGCTTTTCATCAAAGTTCTTAATCATTTCTTCTTCTGCTTCTTTCAAATCAATGTTTCTTTGTGTTTTATCTTTTTGATAAAGCGCTTTTTCTATTTTCGGCTCAATCAAGCTTTTAATTTCTTGTTCTAAGTCAGCTGGTAATTTATCTACTTCAAAAACACGTTTTTCTTGCCCGTGTTTTTTGATGATTTGTTTTTGAAACTCAATAACTTCTTTAATAAAGGGCATAGCAAAGTCATAGGCTCCTAAAACCTGAGTCTCAGGCACCTCGTTAGTACCTGCTTCAATCATATTAATTAATACTTCCTTACCATCTTCTGATTCAGTGCCTACTAATAGTAGGTCAAAACCACCCTGTTCACGCTCATCATAGGTTGGGTTAAGAATAAACTGACCATCTTTATGTCCTACCCTAACTGCACCAACTGGCCCAGCCCAAGGTATTTCTGATAAACCAAGTGATAAAGAAGCACCATTTAAGCCCAAAATAGCTGGGTCATTTTCTTTGTCCCACGTAAGACAGGTAGCTACAATCTGGATTTCATTGGTCATACCCTGTGGGAATAAAGGTCTAATCGCTCTATCAATGATACGTGACTTTAAAACAGCTTCAGTAGGAGGCCTGCCTTCTCGCCTAACGAATCTACTACCCAATATCTTACCTGCCGCGTAAAATCTTTCTAGATATGCACAAGTTAAAGGAAAATATCCCATCTCTGGCTTAGGTTGCCCTATTTGAGCCACCGCCAAGATACTTGTTTCGCCAAGACTAATCAAGTTACAGCCAGAGGCCTGGTCTGCCAATCCCCCTAACCTGACGCTTATTGTTTTGTCTGCTAGTTTCAGTTCGAAATTCTCTTTTTTTATTTTCATTTTATTTATTAGAATCACTCATGCATTTTGCAAAAATGTCATTCCCAACTCGCTAACCTCCCCTTGGAAGGAGTTCAACTCCTTCCTCTTTATCCACAGGTTAGCGAACTAAGAATGACGCTCTTGAATGCATTGACGATTCTTTATTAATTATTTTATTCTCTTATTTTATCCCCTACTTTATCTTCATTAAATACTTTTTCTTATCAGCTCCAAGATCAATAAACTCATCAGCCACTTCTTGCAACTTAGAAGAAGTTGTTTTCTTAAAGGCCATTACTTCTACTCTTTTACCTCTAGCTTTTAAGTATTCTACTAATGGAATAAAATCACCATCTCCAGAACACAACACGACCACATCAACCCCAGGGGCTGTTCTAACTGCATCTATCACAATACCTACATCCCAATCAGCTTTTTTAGCTCCACCATAAAACTCTTGTAATGGTTTTACTCTGGCTTCTATACCTAAAGCAGTTAAAGCTTCAAAAAATGGTTTTTCTTCACCAGTTTTAGTTGACACCACATAGCCAAAAGCCCTAATCAACCTTCTGCCAGCTAAGGCATTAGTTAAAACTCCCTGAAAATTAACCCGAGCCCTAGATAAATTTCTAGCAGAGTGATAAAGGTTTTGCACATCAATTAAAACTTCTACTCTCTGCTCTTTTGGTTTTACGATCATATTCTTCATACAAGTTGGGGGTTATTTTTTAAGCCCAACTTTTTTAATTACCTTATTATACCTTTTTTTATCTTCTTTTTCCAAGTAAGATAAAAGCTTTTTCCTTTTAATAACCATTTTTAAAAGCCCTCGTCTGGTATGGTTATCTTTAGGATGTTTTTTTAAATGCCCTAGTAAACCTTTTATCTCATCAGATAAAAGAGCTATTTGAACATCAGCTGATCCTGTATCAACTTTATTAACTTGTATATCTTTGACTATTTTTTCTTTTTGTTTTTTTGTTAACATATTTTATTTTCACCCTCTTTATTTTTTAACTATTCTTATTTTTATTTTACTATCTCACTACCTATTTTCAACCTCTTGGAAGGAGTTCAACTCCTTCCTCTTAATCAACAAACTTAAATGTGGAAAGTATTTGGTCGAAAATCTTTGTATAACTATCGTTTTTATCACGCATTTCAACCAATGTCTGGCTAATTATATCTTCTTCACTAAGCTTGACACCGCCAGTATCCGCCATACCAGGAATACCTAAACCGCGGCCACGATAAAGTGAAACGATATAGTAATTTCCGTTTTTGTATTGATTAGCGTTAATCACGGTATCCCAATTACCCATACCACCATAAGCGAGAAAATAGTCTTTTGTAAAATCGTTATCTTTTTCCGAAAACACTTTTGAATTTGGCGACTGACTCTCCAAATATTGGTAGCGACCACCAAAAGTACCGTTCAATGGAACAGATAAATCATTTCCAACGGATATATAAATTCTAGTATTGTCTTTTAATAAATAAGTTTCCCCGAGATTCTGCATAACATCAAAATCAAGTGGATATCTTATTTCATATCCGTCTTCTTCATTCCGATAAGTCTGCCAATCGGCCGTTTCATCAACAACTGGTGGATCCTCTGTAGAAAATCCTTTTTGTTTTTTTGTTAACATATTATGTTTTTGTCCAAACCTTTTACAGTTTAACCTTTTGCTTAATAAAATCAATTATTTCTTTAGCTATTTTAAGTGATTCTTCTGCCTCGTCTTTAGTGAAATCAAGAATAACACCACCAGGATATCTGGATGGCTGATAAAATTTATTTAAAAATTCACACCCCTCTTCAAGTTGACTAAAGCTATCATCCATCTTTATACATTTCTTTAAAACCCTGGGTAAAACATGACTTCTCTCTGGTTCAATATTATTATCTACGAGATACCCTTTTAGATACTTTTCAACAGACTGATGCACTAAAAAGCAAGTGTCCATAGCAATACCTGTTTCCTCAAAGCCAGCTTTGGCAAATAAAAAATCATTATTAGCTCTTTTGAGCCATTCTTTAGTTAATTTTTTATAATCCTCTCTCATGCTTTTTGATAGATTATTTTACCTTCTTGCAAAATACGTCTGATAAAAAAATCACCAATCGCCTGTCTCTCTTTTAATTCGCTAGGAGTATAAACCATAGGGTCTAAATCGCCGATATAGTCATCCTTATCGCTTAAATAGTAATCTTTCGTATACAATAATTTATAAATTTCACTCATCCGATCAAAGTATCGTTTCTTTGTTTTCTTAACAATCAACAAATCAACATCACTATCTTTTCTGGCATCTCCTCTAGCATAAGAACCATAAAGAATAATCTTCTCGGGACCATACGGCTTCAATCTCTCCACAGCCTTGCCTATTTTTTCTTTTTGTTTTTTTGTTAACATATTATTGGTTATCTCACCCTCAAATTTCTATTCTTATTTTCTCTGGTGCCTCCACCAGGGGTCGAACCTGGGATAATGGCTTAAGAGGCCACTGTTTTACCACTAAACTATAGAGGCAAAGTTAATACTTACTTTAGCGTTGGTATAACTATTGGACAATCAATGGAGAACAAACCGTTTTTAAAGACACTACCAATGGCTTCTATATTAGCTGCACCAACTACGGTTAGTAAAAAGCCAACAATCATATACGCCCCATAAATTAAAGCTAAGCCAATAGCCACGCTAACCATTAACTTTCTGCCTCTGGTTATCATATCTGGTCTTGCTCCACCTAAATAGAACATAGCTCCACCAATCACCAACATTAGCACTGCTAAAGGTGGCACAATAGTACCAAGAATATAACCAACTACTTTATTTATAGTGGTAAAAATATGACACAACTGGCAATCAATATAGATTTGATCTTGAGCTGCTCCACACCTATCTTGTGATCTTTGTTTTGCGTTAGCTGTGAGCAATGGCGATGACCCTCCTCTGATAGTTGGGCTTAGAGCTGTCTTCCATCCGCCACTACCATCTTCCTCAACTTCCCCCACACACTTACCGCAAAGCACAAACCCACTATACTGTACATTCTTGGATTCACAGGTAGGAGGATTCGTTGTCCACGTATCACCGCTATCATATTCTTTATTTCCATTAGTATCAGTAAAACTACAAACCTTAACACTATAAACATCTTTAGCATAACTAGACAAAGGCAAAAACAGCCCTAGGCATATTGATACCAAAAAAATTGTAGCCACTATTTTAGGCATTAGCTTATCTTAACATAAAAAAAGCAAAAAAAGAACTACCACATAAGTAGTGCTTAAAGCTACTTTATCCACAGCACAAAGCTTACCACTTTCCCCTTATTTTTTCAACCTAGTACCCTCGGAAGGACTCAAACTCTCAGTCTTCACGCCTAAACTTAACTAAACCTCACTAATAACATCAAAGCCCTTGAAACTACCAGTGATAACCAGACCAATTACCCTACCTCCTTGAAACTTTTTTTGCGCCTTAATTTTGCCAGATATTTCATTAAGGGTAGCCCCAGAACCAACTGCATCATCAATCAATAAAATATTTTTATACTTAGGCCAAGATTCCAAAACAAAAGTTTTTTTAGCATTCTCTATTCTATCCTCTAGCTTATTAAGTGTTTTTTGAGCAATAATGATAGGCGTTTTTACTTTTATAATCTTCACCTTGTTAACTTCTAATTTAAGATTATTCTCCAATTCCTTAATAAATTGCACCTCCCGTTTTACTGTAGGTGGGACAAAAGCCACAGCATCAACCTTATACTTTTTAATCAATTTATCAACCTTAGGCTTAATTTTTTCGGACAACTCTTTAATCATTGCTTTGTTCCCGCCTTGTTTGGCATAAAGCAAGGTTTGACCAAGTTTTGTTTTACCAAAATGAGGGAGAGCATAAAAATCTAGATAAAATAGATTGTCTAGGTAAACCTTATCAAAAGTGCTTTTTATTTTTGTCATTCCATCAAGCAAATCATCCTTTCTTAGTTTATTATACTTCTCCAAATCAGAGCTATACTTTTTTACTTCTTTTTCAGTGTTGAGTCCTCTTTTTTGACACCAAAATATAAAACCATCCCAACCATTTTTACGTTCACCAAGAGGGGTAATAGTTAAAAAGTTTTTTTCAATAACTTTTCTATCTTCACTAGAGATATTATATTCCTGGTTCACTTTCTCCTGTTTTTTAATAGTATAAAAAACCTTGGGTGGTTTACCAATTTTTTCAAGCACATTTTGATCTACCAGTTTTGACAAATGCCTAAAAACCGCCTGCTTGCTAATACCAAGATAATCTACGATATCCTTAGCAGGCGATTGCTCGTTCTCTTTAACAAACTCAATGATTTTTTTAGTTGTGGTTGTATTAGGAGTCATATGCTATTATTATAGCATAGTTTACTGTTTACTGTCAATAGTAAACAGTAAACCAAAAAAATAACATTTCAACCTATAATTCTACATAATAAAAAGTAGGTCTTGATATCTCCTATTGAAAACAGCTATACTGAAAGCACGAAGAGTCGATATATGTGCGGATAGCCATGGTCGGCTTTTTTATTGGGTGTGGATAACTTTATTTGACAAATCAATACTACAATGCTAATATAACAACGGAATTGCTTCCGTGTCAAACTGTGACGTTTATCGTCGCGTTCCTTCGGGATAGACTCGGGAGTTTTTTCTTTATTTCGGCCAAACTTGCACTTTCATTTCTCTGTGTGAAATAATTTTTCTATATTCACCAGCAAATTTTCTTTTCTTTTGTACTGATCGATTTATCACACCAGCAACATAATCGGCTAATTGAAGTAAATTATTACTTTCCGATCTCTGCATTTTTACTTTTTTAATAAGGCGCTTATCTTTTTCGTTTAACTTAAATCTCAAATATTTGGCAAGTTTTCTCTTAAAATCCAAACTCCCACTTCTATCAATAACAACAATAGAATTTTCCAATTTATCTTTCGCATTCTGAAGAACTAATCCACAAGTATATTTATAAAAAGACTCTTTATGCTTGAACCCAGGACCTATTAACTTTTTAGAGTCTTTATTTATCACTATTCCATAATAAAAGAAATTATAAGGTGCTACAGCTTGTAAAAATGCTCTTCTAACTTTGTCCGAGTTTCTTTTGAAGTGAAATTCATCTTAGATCTGCCATCCTAATTCTTTTTTTAAAAGCTGTATTCTTTGATCACAGAATTCAGCCTCTTCCTTTTCTTCAAAAATAACGAGGGCAATCGTAAAAAATCTACTTGATCCTTTTTCAATCTTTAATCCAGAGTCACCTGATCCATCAATAAAAACTAACATAGTACCCTCGGAAGGACTCGAACCTTCAATCTTACGGGCCGAAACCGCATGCCATATCCAATTAGGCCACGAGGGCTTAGTACGCTTATATTTTATCAAAAAAATTGAAAAAAATCAATTTTTGTTGCATAATTAGCTATAATACAATTATGGATATAAAAATACCAAAACAAATTAAAGATGTGCTGGGGATATTGGCAAAAGGTAAGTTTGAAGCATATATCGTGGGCGGGTGCGTTCGCGATGTTTTGCGTGAGGTAAAACCCAAAGATTGGGATATCACTACTAATGCCAAGCCAGAACAAATTGAAAAAATCTTTACTAAAGCTGGTTACAAAACAGTATATGAAAATGATTTTGGTACTGTGGCTGTAATTACTAAATCTAAAGAACCAGAATTAAAAACTATTGAAATCACTCCGTTTAGAATAGAAACAAAATACTCTGATAAAAGACGACCTGACGAGGTAAAATGGGCTAAAACCATTGAGGATGACTTGTCTCGTCGTGATTTTACAGTTAATGCTATTGCTATAAATCCAAACGAAAAAAATAAAGTGATTGATCCATTTGATGGTCAAAAAGATTTAAAAAACAAAATTATCAAAGCAGTGGGCAGTGCAAACGAAAGATTTAACGAGGATGCTTTAAGATTAATCAGGGCAATAAGGTTTGCTATTTCTATTGATAAACCAGTTTGGAAGATTGAAACAAATACTAAAAAAGCAATTAGTAAAAATGCCTCTCTACTAAAACATATTTCTCAAGAAAGAATTAGGGATGAATTAGTTAAGATTATTGTATCAGACAATGGCGACAAAGGCATTGAGCTTTTGCGTACTTTAGGCTTACTAAAATTTATTATCCCCGAGCTAGAATTGGGCGTAGGAGTGAAACAAAACAAACACCATAACTTTGAAGTATACGAGCATAATCTTTTAAGCCTGCGCTATGCTTGTGAAAACAAGTTTTCTAAGTATGTACGAATAGCCTCCTTATTACACGATATTGGTAAGCCTAAAACAAAACGAGGCGACGGCTACAATGCCACTTTCTATAACCACGAATTAGTTGGAGCTAATATGGCTAAAAAGATCTTAATCAGATTAAGGTTTTCCACTAAAGATGTAGAGAAAATAGTTAAGCTAATTCGCTTCCATTTATTTTATTACAATGTTAATGAGGTAGGCGAGTCTTCTGTACGGCGATTATTACGCAAAGTAGGTCCAGATAACATTGAAGAACTCTTACAGTTAAGATACGCTGATAGAATTGGCTCTGGTGTGCCTAAAGCTCAGCCGTATAAGTTAAGGCATTTAAAGTATTTATTAGAAAAAGTAGCCAAAGACCCAATTTCTACTAAAATGCTTAAGATAAATGGTGATGAAATAATGAAAATGCTAGATGCCCGACCAAGCCCATTGATAGGACATATTTTGTCCTATCTTCTAGCCAAAATTTTGGTCGATCCAAAACTGAATAAGGGGCAATATCTTAAAACTGAAGTAAAAAAAATCAGCCAATTATCAGAAGCTGGGATAACTAAGCTAGGTAAAAAAGCACATAAAGAAATAGGGGCTATTAAAATGAAAAAAGATAAAATGACCAAAGATAAATACTGGGTTTCTTAATTTTCAACATCTTTTCCACTACTTATCCACAGGTTATTCACATGGAATTTAAAATATTAAAAAAATCTAAAAAGTCTCGGGCTAGGCTAGGAGTGATTAAAACAAGCCATGGAGTGCTTCGTACTCCTGCTTTTTTTCCTGTGGCCACCCAAGGGGCTGTTAAAACCTTAGATACTGAAGACATAAATAAAATTGGATTTGAAGGAGTTTTGGCGAACACTTACCACTTAATGCTCAGGCCGGGCAGTAAAACCATTGAAAAGCTTGGAGGATTGCATAAATTTATGAATTTTAATGGGGTGATTGCCACTGATAGTGGCGGGTTTCAAGTTTTTAGTTTGGGCAAAGGTTTAGCCCATAAAACAGGTAAAATAGTAACCAAAACAATGCCTGTACTCTTATCAGGTACCAAAAAAACATTTGTTAAAATAACAGACAGGGGGGTGTATTTTAAAAGCCACATTGATGGATCTAAGCATTTTCTAAGCCCTGAAAAGTCTATTAAAATCCAACAAGAACTAGGAGCAGATATTATTTTTGCTTTTGATGAATGCACCTCTCCTCTAGATAACTACGAATATATTAAAAAAGCTATGGAACGTACCCATAAATGGGCCCTGCGCTGTTTAAAAACACATAACAAACGTAATCAATGGTTGTTTGGTATTATTCAGGGTGGAGAGTATAAAGATTTAAGGCAAGAAAGCGCTAAGTTTATGGCTAATCAAAACTTTGATGGTTTTGGCATTGGTGGTAGTTTTGGAAAATCTTATGGTGATTCAAAAAAGAATATGGCTCAGGCTTTGGATTGGACCATTCCCCTCTTGCCAGAGAATAAGCCAAGGCATATGCTAGGCATTGGCTACTTGGATGATTTTAAAGCCTGCATTAAAAAAGGTATTGATTTGTTTGATTGTGTTTATCCAACTAGGATGGCTCGCCATGGCGCAGCCATTACTCAAGAAGGTGTATTCAGCCTAATGAAAACAAAGTTTTTAACAAGTGGTAAACCAATTAGCGCCTCCTGTACTTGCTCGGTCTGTCAAAACTATTCTAGGGGCTACATCTCCCACCTACTTCGTGCCAAAGAAATAACTGGTATGCGTCTTTTAACCATTCACAACCTTTGTTTCTTCAAAAACTATCTTGAATCCATGCGCCAAGAAATAAAGCAAGGGAGATTATAGAAAGATGCAAACTGAAAGGCAACAATTGGGAAACTGGGGAGAGGATAAGGCAGTTGAGTGTTTGAAGGGTAAAAAGTACAAGATTTTGGATAGGAATTGGCGGAATAAATGGGGTGAGATTGACATTGTTGCTAAAGATAAGGAAAGTGGCACAATTGTTTTTGTTGAAGTAAAAACAATTTATCAAAACCCTAGTTTCCATCCCTTAGACCAAGTAAACCCTAAAAAACAACGACAATTAGCTAAAATGGCTCAGCTATATTTAGCAAAACATAAGTTGTCTCTTGACATACCCTGTCAAATTGACATTATCACCGTAGAAAGACAAGATGAAAACAACTGCAGAATAGAACATTTTGAAAACACCATTGAAGATACCCGCTAATTTAATTTGACATTTATAAATTTGTTTGATAGGATAAAGGTACTTAATTAAAAGGTCGTCTAACAACGACTTTTTCTTTTAACAAAATTTAATAGACAACTAAATATAAAAAATATGGATTTAAAAACATTAACTTCGGCAGTATTAGAAATTGCTGAAGAAAGAGGAATTCCTGAAGAAAAAATAATTGCTGTAATTGAAGAAGCAATTGCCTCTGCCTATAAAAAAGAATATGGTAGAAAAAAACAAAAAATTGCTGCTAAACTTAACGCCAAAAATGGTGCTTTGGAATTTTGGCAATTAAAAGAAGTGGTTAGCCAAGATATGCTTTTGTCCGAGGAAGAAATAGAAAAACTAAAAGAACAAAGAGAGGTTGGTGAAGGAACAGAGGAAGATGGGGATAAAATCAGGTTTAACTCTGAACGCCACATTTTACTAGAAGAAGCCCAAAAACAGGATAAAAACACAAAAGTAGGCGAAGAATTAAGGATTGTTTTAGAAACCAAAGAAGATTTTGGTCGAATTGCCGCTCAAACTGCCAAGCAAGTTATTCTACAAAAAATAAAAGAAATAGAAAAAGAAGAAACCTACAAAGAATTTAGAGATAAGGAAGGAGAAGTAGTTTCTGGCATTATCCAAAGAATAGAGCCGACTGCTATATTTGTTGATATCGGCCGTACCTCTGGTATATTACCTAAATCAGAACAAGTAAGAGGTGAGTTCTATAAACCAGGTCAACGTTTAAAGCTTTACGTCTTGAAAACTGAAGAAACTCCAAAAGGCCCACAGGTAGTATTATCTCGTGACTATCCAAAACTTATTTCCAAGCTTTTTGAATTAGAAGTACCAGAAATAGGGGCTGATCAAGTAGAAATTAAATCTATTGCTAGAGAATCTGGCTCTCGCTCTAAAGTAGCTGTTGAAGCTAAAGAAGAGGGTATTGACCCAATTGGTTCTTTGGTAGGCCAAAGAGGTACTAGAATCATAGCTGTAACTAATGAGTTAGGCGGTGAAAAAATAGATGTTAGTGAATGGGATGATGAACCTCATAAATACGTTGCTAATGCCTTGTCCCCTGCTAAAGTACTAGAGGTAAAAATAATGCCTAAGAATAAAGCACAAGCTGTTATTCCAGATGATCAATTATCCCTAGCTATTGGTAAAGACGGACAAAATGTTCGTTTAGCTGCTAAACTAACTGGCTGGAAAATTGATGTGAGAAGCGTAGCCCAAGTAGAAGAAGAACAGAAAACTGGCAAGATCACCAAGAGAATCAAAAAGGCTGATTCCAACGAAACACCTGAAGAGCCCGCCAAAGATGAAGCCAAGACTGAACCAAAAACAAAAGAAGACAAACCTAAGGCTGAAAAAACAGAAAACAAGACTGAGCCTAAAGAGGAAAAATAATTCTGACCCTCAAATAAAAAGGAAGGAGTTCAACTCCTTCCTTACGATATTTTGGTGTTGGGGTCTATACAGACATATGAAACATCTGTCAACTATTGACAAAAAGGTTTTTGTTGCTTAAAATAAGGTATATGTTATCAAAAGTTTATTCTGGGGCGCTGGAGGGACTAGAAGCACGGATAATTGAAGTAGAAACAGCGGTTAATCAGGGTTTACGAGCATTTTCCGTGGTAGGACTAGCAGATACTGCCATTAAAGAAGCGAAAGAAAGGGTAGGCGCAGCTATCAAAAGTAGTGGGTTCAAACCACCCCAAAACCAAACTAAAAGGGTGCTTGTAAGCTTGGCACCAGCAGATTTAAAAAAAGAGGGTAGTTCGTATGATCTACCTATTGCCCTGGGGTATTTGCTAGCAGACAAACAAATTCAATTTGATCCAAGTAAAAAAATAGTATTAGGCGAGCTAGCTCTTAACGGAAGTTTAAAGCCCTTAAAGGGGGCTCTTTGTTTTACGCTTTTAGCTCAAGAACAGGGTTTTGAAGAAATTATTTTACCAAGAGCAAATATTCAAGAAGCAAGTTTAAGTAAAATCTTAAAAAATCAAAACAATTTAAAAATTATTGGAGTGAATAATCTACTAGAAACCATCAATCACTTATGTGGCACCCAAGAAATAGTTGAAGAAAACATTGATCTCTCAAAGTTTAAAAAACCTAATAAACAAGGACAAATCATTGAATTTGGTTGGATAAAAGGCCAGCGCCACGCCAAACGTGGTTTAGAAATAGCCACAGCTGGTGGCCACAATCTACTTTTCCATGGCCCACCCGGAGCTGGTAAAACTTTACTAGCCAAATCCGTTCTTTCTATAATGCCTGATTTGTCTAGTGAAGAACTACTAGAACTAACCAAGATCTATAGCGCTATTGGTTTAAACTTACCCCTAGGTCAAAGACCATTTAGAAGCCCACACCACTCTCTAAGCGAGGCGGCCTTGATCGGTGGTGGTAATCCCTTAAGACCTGGGGAAATAAGTTTATCCCACAGGGGTGTTCTTTTTCTTGATGAACTTCCTGAGTTTCATCGGGATGCTTTGGAATCCCTACGTCAACCCTTAGAGCAAGGTGAAATCACTATCCAGCGGGCTAGAAATACTTTAACCTTCCCTGCTAAATTCTCGTTAATTGCTGCAGCTAACCCTTGCCCGTGTGGATTCTATAATGACGACCAAAAAGAATGTGTTTGCACCAGCTCGCAAGTAGCTAGTTATCAACGTAAATTATCTGGTCCATTAATGGACAGATTTGATATTTTCTGCCATTTACCTGCAGTTAAATACGAAGAGTTGGTAGCACCCCTAGAAAA
>CAYOFM010000008.1:0-13025 GCA_964403365.1 uncultured Candidatus Saccharibacteria bacterium
GGCAAAGATAACACTTGGTATTGCTGAAAAAACTAATGTAATTAAAAAATACTTTTTAAAACTAATTTTAGTTAGTCCAGCTGCATAAGAAACAACCTCAAACAAAGCAAAGCCAAAAATACGGCTTAGGATTAAAAGTTTTAAACCAGAAGCCTCAACAAACTTATCAACCTGAACCATTGTTTTACTGCCAGCTAATTTAATAATCCATTTCCTGCCGAATCGCCTACTAATCCAAAAATTAATTACTCCACTGATAAGCCCTGCTATATATATGTAAAAAATAGTTTGAGGAACACCAAAAATAGAAGCTCCTAATAGCACAGCAGGCATACCTGCCAAAGGAGCCAGTATATGGGAGACAACCACATAGGATATAACGACCAAAGGTCCAAATATACCAAGCTCTTGTGTGAACATCTTAAACTCAGGTGAATTCAAAACTGGCATCAGCCACTGAAAAACTAATACTAAAACCACTACTACTAAAACTACCTTAATAACCCCCCATATTTTATTTTTATTATCCATCTTATAAATCATTTAAAGCTATCTCGACTACTTTGTTTGAAACACCAAAGGTTCCTGCTAAAATAGAGGCGATATAAGAATTAAGTATTACTTTATCAAAACTATGTAAGTCTATCTTTTGATTCTGAAACCTTACCGCTTTGAATAGCTCCTGTTTTTCAATAGCTAACTTACCTCTTGGTACAAGCAGATGACTTGCAAATTTATTTGCCTGTACCTCAAGATACTTATATTGCTCTTGAGGTGCTACTTTTAAAAACTTATTGAAATCAACAAAATTCTTTATATTAAAAACACTATAAAGATCTTTATGTAAAACAAAATGACCTACTTCGTGAGCCAACGAAAATCTAAAACGATTTTGATTACGCTCATCAAAATAACTATCATTATCAATATAAATTGATTTCATATTTGAAGCAATAAACGCATCAACATTACAATACTGCTGTAAGTTAGGTAAAGGGATTATTCTAATTTTTAATTTAAACTCTGCAATTTTCTCTATATCAACGGGTATAACATTGCTCCAAAATTTTTTTCTAAATAATCCTGCTTTACTTTTTATATCATCATTACTCAAAAAAGGAATTCTAATCGTATTATAATCCATCTTAATGATTCTTCCTCATAAGTTCTATGAGTTTATCAACTTCTTGCTTAGTTGGTTTTTCTCCTCTCATAGTTCTAAAAAAAGCTGGAAGCATACCTACTAACTCCTGCTCAGATAAAACATCTGAAGGAATTATACCTTGGCAAATTTGAGCTTGATCAATGAAACTCTGAAAATCTTTTGACGCTTTTTTTAGGCCTAGTACTCCTGCCCATTTTCGAAGTACTTTTTGATTTGAAGGAGGAGAAAGTTTACCTCTTTCTATTTTACTCCAATTACTTGGATCATAATTTGCTAGTTTACAAACCTCTCTTAAGGTTAACTCTTTTTGAACTCGTAGTTTATTTAACAACTTACCAAATTGTTGTAAATTTTTAGACATTTTTTTAAAAGTTTTGTTTTTGACCTTTGTGGTATAATTTTACCACATTCAAAAATCTGTGTCAATAGCTTAGCTTGTCATTCAATCATTATTTCCTTTTTATATCTCTTTTCTTACGGCTGGACTTAAGAGAAAAGCGGTGAGCTTCGTCACGGCTGGCTAGTAAGGTTTTTTTCATACCCTGCGCCAAGCTTTTGATAGTTGGTTTTGTGCCCATTGGGAACACCAACTTATCTCCCCCATACTTAGAAATACCTACTAAAGGTATACTTATATGTAAGGAGTTTAAAGTTTTAAAAACAAAGCTTATTTGTGGTTTACCACCGTCTATAACAATTAAATCAGGGATTGGCCACTCTGGATGATTAAACCTTCTGGTAATCACTTCTTTTAAAGCCCCTAAATCATCCCCAGGCTTGGCTGTTCTAATTTTAAACAACCTATAGCTTGCCTTATCTGGCTTACTATCAACAAACACCACCATAGCCCCATAAGTTTCTTTGCCTGTTAAGTGAGATACATCATAGCTTTCTATTCTGTGTGCTTTGCTACATCCTAACTCACGTACTCTAATTAAAGAAGCGTCTTCAATATGTTTAAATACTCTAACTTGTTCGGGGTTTTCTTTTTTTAATTTGGTTAATAATCTTTTCTTTTGACCAGACAATAATAAAACAATATTTTTAATATTATTTTGGTAATCTTTTTTATTAATTGCGCCCACACACAAACCAGGACATAAACCTACCTGATGGCTAAAGCATGGCTTACCGCTAAATGGCTCACAAGTACTATACGGGAAAATACGCCTAATAATTCTTAAAGCATTTTTTACGAGTGATGCATTCTGAAACGGTCCAAAAACTTTTGCCGTAGAACTAAACTTAGTTAGTTCTCTTTCTCTTACAATAAATGGCTTTGGATAATCATCACGAGGTATAACAATATACACAAAAGAACGATTATCCTTATCCTTTACATTATACTTAGGCCAATGCTTTTTAATTAAATTAGCTTCTAAAATAATAGCCTCTAATAAATTGTCTGTTTTATAATGCTTTAGGCTATCCGCCACACTCACCATTTCTTTAATCCGCGGATCAATACCAGCTAAAAAATAGTTTAAAGCCCGCCTGCGCAAGTTAACCGCCCGCCCCACATACAACACCTTCCCCTTCTTATCTAAAAACAAATAAACCCCCGAACTTGTCGGCAGTTTTTTTGCTTGTGCTTGCAGATTTCTAATCTTTTGTTGCATAAACGATTATTTTTTAGCCATTTTCCAAAAAATATTGAAGTACTGTTGAAAACTTTTTGCAACCTTAGGATTTTTAATGGCTATAGTAAAAACTGGGTCCCCATAAACCATAATTAAAGTAATATCTCCATAAATAGCAGTATCAGATGGATTATCAAAACTGTTTTTCAAAAATCTTGGCTCAAACAAGGGTCTCTTCTGCCCAGCCCACATCTCTTTTTTTTGGTTTTCTAAACCAACAATTTTAACTTTGATTTTTTTGCCCGCCCGTACTTTATCAAATTTTCTTAAAACACTTTTCATGATATTCAACCACTTATCACCTCCAGCGATGAGCACATAAATCGTACTATTCTTTTTCATCTGCTCCACGGCATCAAAATGAGCATCTTGAAAACCATCTTCCCCTTCATAGACAACCAACTCCTGTTTTTCTTTCTTTTGTAATTTAGCCAACTCCCCTACTAACTCTTGGGCTGACTGAAAACGATTCTTTTCCTGTTTTAAAATCCTATCTGGCGATAAAGCTCTAAAATGTTTCTTACCTCTTTGTATAGATGATAACACTAAGCCGTGTTCTATTAATTTATCTAATGATTCGTAAACAATATTACGATGAAGCCCTGTTTTTTTAATCAACGGTCCAGTAGTACAAAAACCTAACTCTAACAGAGCCAAATACACCTTGGCTTCGTTTTTATAAAACCCTAATTTTTCTAAATTTTTCTCTAACATTATTTTATAATAACACTTATCTTTTAAAGCAACAACCCTAAAATCCATAATGTCATCATAAACCTATTGACAAACTTAACATAATATGCTATACTACGGGTGTAAGTGAAAATAGTTAATTAGTTCTTTATGCCTTGTTCAGTAAATCATTTATTCAACAAACAAAAAGGAGAAATGAAATGCCAGACGAAAAAATAACGGTCATGGTGTCTCAAGAAGAATTGAAAGCATTCCTAGATGAATTCCCCACACTCCGAAAAGATATGCGACAAAGGATGGAATCTTTTGTTGATGCCACAAAAGGCCATAATGAATTTGAAATAACCAAAGCGATACGCAAAAAATTAAGGGTATTAACTAATTTATACCACAGATGGAAAAGGCTCTAGAAGATAGCACCTCATGATTATGGGAATCCGCTGAAGATAACTTCAAGATTCCCACTTCCCTTGAGGCAATAATCATTGGGATTGTTGTTTCAATAAGAAGTTCGATAACCGAACAAAGGAGAATAAAATGTTAGATGAGTTTGGTAAACTTAGCGATGAATTGCACGCCCTCACATTAAAAAATCTTGAGGCAGCCAGATCAGCTCTCAATATAATCACTGAGGTCGATGATAACGAAAGTCTCAACAAACATCCTTGGCCACATTTAGTTGATTACGCTTGTGGTATTCTACTGGGAACCAACGTAAAGATACCTCACGAAATCGCACAGCGGATAGAGTTACGACTTCGCGCATCTTCACATTCTAATGCTAAAAGAGCACTGCGGCGTTTGTCTGCTGTCACTCGTGAACCACAAAAAGAATTCTGAAAATACTCAATAACCACTTCGATTTGTACATTCGTACATTGGAGTGGTTTTTTCTTTATTCTTGACCAGTTAATACTTCACGACCGTGAACTATTAACTGGGTATAAACTTACTTTAGATACTCTTTAAGGTACTGGCCGGTGAGGGATTTGAGGTTTTTGACTATCTCCTCAGGGAGGCCGTGAGCCATAACCTTGCCACCCTTTTCGCCCCCTTCTGGACCTAGGTCAATAATGTAGTCAGCAGACTTAATAATATGCATATTATGTTCAATTACCATCACTGTATTTCCCCTATCAACCAATTTATTTAAAACCTTAAGTAACATTTTAATGTCTTCATAGTGCAAACCAACAGTTGGCTCATCTAATAGATACAAAGTACGTTTGCCCAGCCGATGAGTAAGCTCTCTAGCTATTTTTATTCTCTGAGCCTCTCCCCCAGATAAGGTAGTAGCACTTTGTCCTAAATGTAAATATCCTAAACCAACACTTTGCAGTACTTTTAGTTTATCACTAATAGTATAAATGTTTTTAAAAAATATTACTGCCTCATCAATAGTCATATTTAACACTTGGGCAATGTTTTTTCCTTTATGCTTAACTTCTAAGGTTTCTCTATTAAATCTTTTACCATGACACACCTCACATTCTACTAAAACAGGAGGCAGGAAATGCATTTCAATCAGCTTAAAACCTGCTCCATCGCAAGCTTCACATCTACCACCTTTAACATTAAAAGAAAACCTACTTAAAGAGTAGCCTCTGGCACGGGATTCTTCTAAGCTACTAAAAAACTCTCTCATCGGGGTAAAAATACCAGTGTAAGTAGCTGGGTTAGAACGGGGGGTACGACCAATTGGTGATTGGTCTATCATTACCACCTTATCAATATACTCACTACCAACAATTTTACTTACATCTTCTAAAGAATCATCTCCCATATAGTTTTTTATTCTTGTTAAGTTAGTATAGAGTGCATCGTACAGGAGCGATGATTTACCACTGCCAGACACACCAGTTAAACACACTAATCTATGTAAAGGAATATCCACTTTTATATTCTTCAGGTTGTTGGCCGTAGCCCCAACAATAGTTATTTTAGATTTCGTTTTACTGCCCCGCCTTTCTGGCACCTCTATTTCTTCTTTACCTCTTAGATAATCTAAAGTTAATGATTTAACCTTGCTAGTTTTCTTCATAAGATCTTTAGTTACTCCACTGGCTACTATCTTGCCACCATGTTTACCTGCCTTAGGTCCTAAATCAACTAAATAATCAGATTCTAGAATAGTTTGTTCATCATGTTCTACCACAATAATAGTATTGTTCCTTTCTTTTAATGATTTTATAGTTTTGATTAACCTATCTGTGTCTTGTTGATGTAAACCAATGGTTGGTTCGTCTAATACATACAGAGTGTTGGATAAATAAGAGCCAATTTGAGAAGCTAAACGGATTCTTTGGGCCTCCCCACCTGATAATGTTTCGGCTTCTCTTTCTAAAGTTAAATAACTTAAACCCACTTCTAATAAAAACCCTAATCGTTCGGTAATCTCTTTTAATAAATTCTGTGAAATTGTTCTCTCCCTTTTATTTAACTTTTTTTCATAGTTAATAAAAAATTCATAAGCTTTTTCAATTGATAAAGCCGAGACTTGGGCAACGTTTTTGCCAGCCACTTTAACAGCTAGTGGTTCTGGTCTTAATCTTTTGCCCTCACATACTGGACAGGTAGTTTTCATAAACAAATTATCTTTACCTAGCCCATGGCACGCTTCACAAGCTCCGTAGGGGCTATTAAACGAAAATAATCTAGGAGTTAGTTCAGGAAAAGTAAAATTATCCTTTGGACAAGTTAGTTTAGAAGAAAGCATAAACTCTTGTTTCTTCTTTTTATCACTTAATATAATAGTAACCAAGCCTTTACTACGGTTAAGAGCTGCTTCTACTGCTTCTGATAATCTCCCCTCCTCACTTGGCATCACTTTATCAATTACTAAGTCAATATTATGTGGCTTGTACCGAGATAAAATTAACCTTTCATGCAAAGAATGCATTTTTCCATCTATTCTGGCTTGACTATAACCAGCATCTAAAAAATCATAAAACATTTGATAGTATTCTCCTTTTCTACCCATCACTACTGGCGATAAAATCGTAACTACTGATGATTTATCTTTTTTAGCCTTATTAGTAATCACATCAATCATTTCATCTAAAGCCATCTTCTTGATCCTACCTCCACAAATAGGGCAAAACACCTCGCCTAAGCGGGCAAACAATACTCTTAAGTAATCGTAGATGTCTGTTAAGGTCCCCACGGTAGAACGAGGGTTACGGCTAAGGGCTTTTTGATCAATGGCAATAGCTGGAGACAAACCTTGTATCTCATCTACATCAGCCCGCTTCATTTGACCTAAAAATTGCCTAGCATAAGGAGATAAAGATTCTATATATCTTCTTTGACCCTCAGCAAAAATAGTATCAAATGCTAAAGATGATTTTCCTGAGCCAGACACACCTGTGAAAGCAATTATTTGATTTTTAGGAAAGCTCAGGTTTACATTTTTTAAATTATGAACCCTCGCTCCCTTAATTGTAATTTTATCTTCCATATTTTTACCGAGTCAAAGCTCACGATCGTGAGGTTTTACCCCGTCTATTTTTTATGTTTTTTAACTTTCCTATTAGGAATGTTAATTAATTTCTCTACTTTTTTAATAATAGTAGTTGGTTTTATATTATGCTTTTTATTATACGCTAACTGTAACTTTCTTCTCCTTTCTACCTCAGCCATGGCCCTCTTCATAGAGCCAGTAATGTTATCAGCGTATAATATAACCTTGCCAGCTTTGTTTCTAGCTGCCCGGCCCATAGTTTGCATTAAAGATGTCTCACTTCTAAGGAACCCTTCCCTATCTGCATCTAGGATAGCTACTAAAGATACCTCTGGTAGGTCTAATCCTTCTCTTAAAAGGTTAACTCCTACTAATATATCAAACTTACCTTCTCTAAATTCAGTTAATATCTCTATTCTTTCTAATGTTTTGACATCACTGTGAATATACTTATTCTTGATATCTTGTTTCTTTAAAAAACTAGAAAGGTCTTCAGCCATTTTCTTAGTTAAGGTGTTTATAATCACCCTCTCCCCTCTTTGCCTAACTTTATCTGCCTGTTCTATAATATCATCTACTTGGCTCTTGCCTGTTTCTTCATTATATACCGGTCTTACTTCTACTGGAGGGTCAATTAAACCAGTTGGTCTAATAACCTGCTCTACTATATTACCTGATTTTTCTAATTCGTACTTCCCTGGTGTGGCAGTGGTGAATATAATCTTACCTAAACGTTTTTCTAACTCTTTAAAATTGAGAGGGCGGTTATCTAAAGCAGAAGGCAAACGCCAGCCATACTCTACTAAGGTCTGCTTTCGTTTTTTATCTCCTTCATACATAGCCCCTAGTTGAGGTACACTAATATGGCTCTCGTCTATAATAGTTAAAAACTCTGACTTACCATTTTTACCTTTAGGAAAGTACGACAAAAGCGTTTCTGGCGGATCGCCTGGTAATTTACCTGTTAAATGCCTTGAATAATTCTCTACCCCATGGCAATAACCTAAACTATTTAACATTTCCATATCATATTTAGTTCGTCTACCTAATCTCTCTACCTCTAGATACAATTTCTTTTTTTCAAAATATTTTAATCTCTCTTTCAACTCTTTTTTTATCTCACGAATAGCAGTCTTAATCTGTGGCTTGTTAGCAATAAAATGTTTAGGCGGGAAAACAATAAGTTCACTTACCTGTTCTTTTATTTCTCTAGTTATTGGATCAATTATCTTGATGTTATAAACTAATTGATCTTTTAATTCTAATCTATAGATAATCTCCTCACTAGCTGGCATTATTTCAAACACATCTCCCCTTACTCTAAACTGCCCACGCTTTGGAGCTACATCATTTCTTGTAAATTGTATTTTTACTAGTTGCCTTATCAAATCACCTCTAGTAATGGGCTTACCAATGATTAAGTGCATCTTTTGCTCTAAGTAGCTGACAGGTAAACCAAGATTATAGATACAAGAAACAGATGCTACTATAATAACATCCTTTCTAGTGGACAAGGCTGTGGTTGCCTCGTGCCTTAACCTGTCTATTTCATCATTGATCATGGCTTCTTTATCTATATATGTATCAGTAGTCGGCATATATGCCTCTGGTTGGTAGTAATCATAGTAAGAAACAAAATAGTTAACCGAGTTCTCAGGAAAAAAGTTCTTATACTCCCTGTAAAGTTGTGCCGCTAAACTTTTATTAGGGGCTATTAGAAGAACAGGCATCTTTAAATGCTTTATTAGTTGACTTACGACAAAAGTCTTTCCCGAACCCGTGATGCCTCGCAAGGTTTGATACCGCTCTCCTTTTTCAAACCCACCTTTCAACGATTTAATCGCCTTAGGTTGCCCCCCTGCTGGCTTAAATTTTGATTTTAACTTAAACATAATATCTATGACTCCCCAAATAATAAGCAAACACTCCCCTAGATCACTCTCATAGGGAACTCCAAAAACTTTATTTAGTTGTTTATATCTTATCTACATCACCACCTTACCATAAACCCCTCCCCCCTTGCAAATCCAAATCCTATCCACCATTATTCTATATTTCACGATATGTACCGTTTATGTCCCTATTCTAAAACACCCCAAAGAAAAAACCAGCCTGTTGTTCCAACCAGGCTGGTTTGTTGTTTATTTAAAGCTATAGATCTAAGCCCACGCCGATTATGATGCTTGAGTTATTGAACTCAAAATCATAAGACGGTATAACCCAGATCTTCGCTGCTGGTACTCTCGGTATAGCTATCTGTACTAGCGGTCCAACGCCAGTAAAACGCTTTACTTGGAGACCCACTGTTAGGTAGCTTGTGGTGATAGTTAAACCATAACAAAAAAATGGACATTATTCAAACATTTAAAAAATGGTTTTATTTAAAAATAGGACTATATCATAAAAAGAATATACTATTTTTTAAAGAAAGGGAACTTTGGTGGTGTAGCTTAGGAGTTAATATAGGCGAAGAAATCTTCGGCAAGGGAGAAAAATTTACTCGTCCAGTTTTAATCTTTAAAAAGTTTACTAGTAACTCATTTTTAGGGCTTCCCCTAACAAGTCAAGATAAAAAAGGAAGTTGGTATGTAGAGATTAGACAAAAGGGCAGAAAAAGTCGCGTAATGCTCAATCAAGCGCGATCTTTAGATAAAAAACGACTCACTAAAAGAATTGGCACCTTAGATGATACGGATTTTCAAAAAGTACAAAAACAATTTTTAGAACTTTATGGTTCAAACCAAAAAAAGTCATCCCGCCAGTGATGACGGGAATCGGTGGGAAAATCCCAAATTGTACTTTCATTATAGCAATTTGTATTTTATTGTCAATAGCTTAGGGTAATCAACACACACATAGCTAACAAAGCTACAAACCTCGAGACAAAATCAAATAGGTGCGATAATCCGTGCCCATTGGTTTACCCTGTTTTTTCTTTTTTACTGCCACTCCTATAGCAATAATACCAAGGGCAATAATCAAACCGAGAATAAGCCACATAATTGATTATGTAAACATATATTTTTTGATTTATTTGTTAATTTACTGTATTATACCCATAAAAGACCTACTGTGTAATAAGTCTACTAATATATTAAATATGCCAAAAAAATTCACAAAAGAAGGTTTAGAAAAACTGCAAAAGGAATTGGAGTATCTTAAAAATGTTAAAACCAAGGAGGTGGCAAAGGCGTTAAAGTACGCTGCTGGTTTTGGCGACTTCTCTGAAAACGCTGCTTACGATCAAGCCAAAGAACAAAAAGCGTTTTTACGTGGTAGAATTATGGAATTAGAAAAAATGCTAGTTAATGCCCAAGTGATTGAAAAAATACAAGGTGGTATTATAGTAGAAATGGGCTCTGTGGTAACCATAGAAGCAAATGGTGAGCAAGAAACCGTACAAGTAGTTGGACAAGAAGAAGCTGACCCATTAAACGGTAAAATCTCTTTCTCTTCCCCTCTGGGAGGACAACTCAGAAACAAACACCGAGATGATGAAGTCACCATCTCCACCCCCAACGGCCCCCTTACCTACAAAATTCTCAAAATTGAGTAATCTAAACTAAAAACCGTTTAGGTCTGACCTAAACGGTTTTTTGGTTACTAAATTAAATCTAGAATAATGCCAATAACCAATGCTAGGACAGAGAGGATAAAAATTAAAGCAGAGTTCCAACGTGATTTTGAGGTTAAGCTGGTTTTAACTAGGTAGCGTAGGGCTAACTTTTTTTGATCATCAATACCTTGTGCTTTATCTACTGCTCCCACTAAGTCATATTTCTCAATTAAATCAGTTCTTTTCTGAGCCACTCTAAAACGATGCCAAAAATACAAAATAAAACCAATAGTCCCAATATACCAAGATACTTTTACCCACAAAGGATTGTATATATTTAAAACAATAATAATCCTATAAGCCACAGTAGCGATAATACCTGCCCAGAAAAAGAATAATCTAATTGGGCGAGGATTTGGTTCAATAACTTGTTGAGAATTTACTTGATTCATATACTTTATCTTAACTATTTTTTAGCAAATTCGCAAATATGTTTAAAATCACAAAACCCACAATGAAACCCAAGGCAAGGGGCAAAGTCGCTTTGCTTTATTTCCTCTATTTTGCTTAGAATATTCTGTTTTTGTTTATCTTTATCCTTATCAGAGCCTAAGAAAGAAACCTCTGTACCTGCTTCAAGATAATAATAGGAAAGCTCTACTGGATTAAGATTAAAAACATCTTCTAGGGCAATCTGATAAATTAAAAGTTGCTCTTTATCGTCCGCACTTAACTTTTCTTTAGCCTTACCTGTTTTATAATCTACTATTTTTACCCCGCCCTCTACTTGATCCACTCTATCAATTCTACCCCGCAAGTTATACTCCCCTATTCTTAACTTAAAGGGCAATTCTAAGGCTAACTGATTATCTATCCTAACAATATCTGGTTGTTGTTTATTAAATTGTACATAAAAGTTTGTTATCACCTTCCTACCTAATTCAAAATACTTTTTTTGCTGAGTATCATCCTCGTACCATTCATCAACCCACTTATCCTTTAAAATCTCATTAAGCTCTTCTATGGTTACCTCCTTCTTCTGCCCCTCTTTATTGAATAAATCATTCTGCTGGCGTGTTTGGTCTTTAGTTCTTCTAATAAATTCAAATAAAGCGCTGTGTATACTTTGTCCAAAAGAGAATACTGCCTTGCCTTGAGTTGGTAGTTTTAAAATATGGCTATACTTATACTGCAAGGGGCATCTACCAAAAGAGCTAAGCTGAGAAAAAGAAAAATGATCAGGTAAAACAAACTTTAATTCTTTTTTTCGCTCTACTTTTATCTTCTCTTCTTTTGGAGTACTTATTTCCTTTTCCTTAAAACCCATCTCAACTAAAAACCGAGATAACTTCTTTTTTCTTTTCCCACCATAATCAAACGCTGAAGTAAAAAACAGTTTTTGTTTAGCTCTAGTTATAGCCACATAGCCAAGCCGACGTTCTTCCTCTAAATGCACATCCCCTTCTGGTATTTCTTCCTTGGTTAGCTCTTTTGGCAGTTCAATCCCCTCTTTTCGCTCACTAGTAGGGAACCTTCTATCTACCATACTGACCATAAATACATTTTCAAACTCTAAACCCTTGGCTCCGTGTATGGTCATCACCTTTACTAGGTCTGGTCCTTGCTCTATATCAAACTCTAAGCTCCCCTGCTCTCCAGATTCTAATTCTAAGTTCATGCTTTCCATAAAATTCTTTAAAATTGGATCTAAAGCACCCTCTTCAAACTCTTTTACTTTTTTATAAAACTGGGTTAAGTCAGATAAAGCATCTTTATCATCTTTACTGATTAAATACTTTAAATAACCAGAGTCTTTAAGGAAATTAAACAAAACTTCTGAAACATTTCTCTTATTCGCCAAACCTATATGCTTATTAATCAAAGATAACAGCAAAGCAATGCCTTTAGCTGATTCTTCATCAATACTAGGCACTAAGAATATCTGTTTTAACACTTCAAAAACAGATTTACCTTTTCTTTTGGCATACTGATTAATCTGCATAATGCTTTCACTGGTAATTCCTAAAAAGGGTAAGTTTAAAACTCTGTGCACAGCTAAACTTTCATGATAATTATCTAATAATTTAAAATAGGCAATAATATCAAGGATGATAGGTTTGCCATATAGCCCTTTAGAGGCTAAAAACTGATAGGGAATACCTGCCCTTTCTAGCGCTCGGCAAAACACATTAGCAGATTCATTAGCCCGCACTAAAATAGCAAAATCAGCAGGGTTAGCTGTCTCTGATATAATAATTTCTATAATCTTGTTAGCCACACCTTGAGCTTCATCATTAATATCCTTAAAATGCAGATGCTCTATAACCCCACACTTAGCAGATGAAGCAATTAGCTTCTTATCAATACTAGTCATTTGATCATTTTTATTCTGGGAGATAAAGTTATAGGCTAAATCTAAAATGTTTTGAGTAGATCGGTAGTTGTTTATTAAAGATATCTTTTCTGCTTGAGGGTAATCTTTACTAAACCGTAAAATGTTAACAAAGGAAG
>CAYOFM010000009.1:0-12918 GCA_964403365.1 uncultured Candidatus Saccharibacteria bacterium
GTTTCTTCGGATTATAAAGAAAGCCCTTATTCAGCTATTGTTGACCTCAATTTAACCCAAGCCAATGGTAATTTAGCTCGCGTTTTAGCATGGTACGACAATGAATATGGCTACTCATCTCAACTAGCCAACTTTGCAGAGTTTATTGCCAAGCAATTAAAGAAATAATCATTAATTATTGATCATTGGTTTCAAACTGTGTATAACACAGTTTTTTGTTTTGTTGTTTTAGGGTATAATAGAACAACAATCGTTAATCAATAACTATTTATTAATAACTTTTATTTATGTCTAAAAAAAGAACATCAAAGCTAGGAATTATTAAAAAAGGTGATTTATATTATCCTGGGGCAGAATTTAAAAAGAATGCAGTAGCCAATAAAGCATCTATTTACCGCAAGGCTAAAGCAGATCCTTTAAAGTTTTGGGAGGAAAGAGCCGAGGAAATAGTTTGGCGTAAAAAGTGGACACAAGTATTTGAACATAATCCACCTAACTTTAAGTGGTTTAAAGGAGGCGAGCTTAATATTACCGAGACTTGTTTAGATGAAAATCTAAAAAGAAATAAAGATAAGGTGGCTTTTATTTGGGAGCCAGAGCCAATAGGGGAGGCACCTAGGGTTTTTACTTATGAGCATTTATCTTGCGAGGTAAATAAATTTGCCAATGCTTTAAAAGAATTAGGTATTAAAAAAGGGGATAAAGTAGGTGTGTATTTACCGATGATCCCAGAAGCCTTAATTACTATGCTAGCTTGCGCTAGAATAGGGGCTATTCATACAGTGGTATTTTCTGCTTTTTCACCCGCAGCCCTAAGAGCTCGTTTGCAAGATACAGAAGCTAAATTATTAGTTACTGCAGATGGATACTTTAGGCGAGGCAAAACCATAGATTTAAAAAGTAATGCTGATTTAGGAGTGAATGAAACTAAGGTAAATAAAATGGTAGTGGTCAAAAGAGCTGGCAATCAGGTTAATTTAGAGCAGGGCAGAGATGTATGGTGGAGTGAGGTAGCAGATAAGCAAAGTGATTTTTGTCCAGCTTGCCCAATGGCTGCAGAAGACACCTTTTTCATACTTTACACAAGTGGTTCAACAGGAAAACCGAAGGGTACCGTTCAGACCTGTGGTGGTTATGCTGTACAGGCTAAAGCCACAGCTAAATATATATTTGATTTAAAACCCGATGATATTTTTTGGTCAACAGCTGATGTGGGTTGGATTACTGGGCATACATATAGTTGTTATGCTCCGCTATTAAATTGTACCACTTTTATTATCTTTGAAGGGGCACCTAACTGGCCTGTGCCAGATAGATGGGCCCAAACAATTGAAAAGTATGGAGTAACTATTTTTTACACTGCCCCAACTGCTATTAGGATGTTTGAAAGGTTTTCTGGTGATTTAATTAAAAAGTATAAGTTTGAAACTTTAAGGTTGCTCGGTTCAGTAGGGGAGCCAATAGACGAGGCAGCTTGGCATTGGTATTTTGAAAATATTGGTAAAAAAAGATGCCCTATTGTAGATACATGGTGGCAAACAGAAACAGGTGGTATCTTAATTAGCTCGCTTCCTGGCATTGGTCCGTTTAAGCCATCTTATACGGGGATACCTTTTCCTGGATTAAAATTTGAGATATTAGATAATGATGGTAAGAAGGTGAAAAAAGGTAAGCAAGGTAATTTAGTATTGTTACCACCATTTTCTCCAGGCCTATTACGTGGAGTTTATAATAACCCAAAAAGATATTTAAAAACTTACTGGACAGACTTTGGTAAAGAGGTGTATTATACTTCAGATTCGGCTTATGTTGATAAAAAAGGTATGATTAGGATAGTGGGTAGAAATGATGATGTGCTAAAAGTAGCTGGTCATCGGTTTACTACAGGGGAAATAGAAAGCGCGGTTGCTTTACTAGAAAGCGTAGTAGAGGCAGCTGTAATTGGCAAGAAAGATGAGATGAAAGGAGAGGTGCCAGTAGTGTTTGTGATTATTAAAAAAGGTGGGGCAGACAAAGAGGCTATACAAAAAGAAGTAGTAGCTAAGATTAGAAAGGAAATAGGTCCAATTGCTTTACCAAGTGAAGTGTATGTAGTAGAGGATTTGCCTAAAACTAGAAGCGGTAAAATTATGCGCCGTATTTTGAAGAAATTGTTTACTGGTGAAGAATTGGGAGACCTAAGTACACTTGCCAACCCAGAAATAGTGGAAGTAATACGTAATTTAATTGAATAATTTTACTAGGGCAGCCCTAGTAAGCTGCCCTAGTAAGCTGACGAGGGCTGCCCTAGTAATCTTAAGCTGACGAGGGCTGCCCTAGTAATCTAATACTTATGTTAATTAAAAAAAGTAAAAATATTCTCTGGTTTAAACAGATTAGTAAAAAGGATGTTGCCTTAGTAGGTGGAAAGAACGCTTCTTTAGGCGAAATGTATTCTAAATTAACCGAAAAAGGTATCAATTTACCCAATGGTTTTGCTGTATGTGCCAAAGCATACTGGTACTTTTTAAAGTATAATAAGGTAGATAAGGAGTTAAAAGCCCTTTTTACTAACTTTAATGCCAATAATATTAAGCGTTTAGAGGTGGTAGGTGCAAAGGCACGTGGTTTAATTAGACAAGGTGAATTTCCTAAAGATTTAGAAGTAGATATTTTAAAAGCCTACGATCAATTAACTGATTTCTATAACGAAAAGCAGTTAATTATGGCTGTTCGTAGTTCTGCTACTGCAGAAGACGGTATAGATGCTAGTTTTGCAGGGCAACACGAATCGTATTTAAATGTCAGGGGCAAAGAGGCATTGTTAGAGCGAGTAAGAGATTGTATGGCTTCTTTATTCACTAACCGAGCCATTGCTTACAGGGCAGAAAAAGGCTTTGCTCAAATGGAAGTAGCTTTATCAGTAACTGTTCAGAAAATGATTGGTTCTGGCGAGTCATCTAGTGGAGTTATGTTTACTCTTGATACAGAAACTGGCTTTGATAATGTTATATTAATCAATTCTATCTTTGGGATAGGGGAGATGATTGTGAAAGGGAAAGTAACCCCAGATGAATTTTATGTATTTAAACCTACATTGCCTCCAGTGAAGATAAAGAATGGTTTTAAACCGATTATTGTTAAGAATTTAGGCAGAAAAAACCGTAAATATGTTTATGGTAAAACAGGTGGCTTAGAAGAAGTAGTGGTAGAAAAAAGCCAGCAAGTACGGTTCTCTATTACTGATGAAGAAATACTTTGTTTAGCCCGTTGGGGTAAACAAATAGAAGATCATTATGGTAGGCCTCAGGATATAGAATGGGCTAAAGATGCTAAGAGCAAAGAGTTATATATTGTTCAATCACGGCCAGAAACAGTGCAGGCTATGAAAGACAAGAATAAGTACATTGAGTATGATGTTAAAACTAATAAAAAACCGATTTTAACTGGTATTGCAGTAGGGGATAAAGTGGGCATTGGTAAGGTGCATAAAATTAATGATATTAACAAGCTTTCAGAGTTTAAAAAAGGAGAAGTATTAGTAACAAAAATGACAGACCCAGATTGGGTGCCCGTAATGCGCAAAGCCTCTGCTATTGTTACTGATGAAGGCGGGAAAACAGCCCATGCCGCCATTGTGGCTAGGGAGTTGGGTGTGCCTGCTATTGTTGGTACAGGTAGTGCTACTAGTAAACTAAAAAGTGGGGAACTTATTACAGTTGATTGTACAGAGGGGCTTAACGGTAGGATATTTGAAGGCAGAGTAAAGGTAGAAAGTGTAGAACATAACCTAAAGAAAATACCTAAATTGCCAGTAGATATTATGGTTAATATTGGTGCGCCAGATATTGCCTTTAGAGTAGCCGGGTTGCCAAGTGCAGGCGTAGGGCTAGCTAGAGAAGAGTTTATTATCGCTGAAAAGATTAGAATCCACCCACTTGCTTTGTATAATTACAAGAAATTAGAGGATAAAAAGTTAAAAGCTAAGATTGATAAAATGACAGTTGAGCATAAAGATAAAAAAGAATACTTTATCAAAGAATTAGCAGAAGGTATCGGTCAAATAGGAGCAGCTTTTTATCCAAAGCCAGTGATTGTTAGGTTCTCTGATTTTAAAACTAACGAGTACAGGCAACTAGTAGGAGGGGAGTTGTATGAGCCAGAAGAAGCCAACCCAATGCTTGGTTGGCGAGGTGCTTCTCGGTATTATCATCCTACATTTAAACCAGCTTTTATTATGGAATGCCAAGCTATCAAGCGAGCTCGTGAAGTGTTTGGCTTAAAAAATATTAAAGTGATGGTGCCATTCTGTCGTACCCCAGAGGAAGGGGAGAAAGTATTGGAGATAATGAAGCAAGCTGGGCTAGAAAAAGGCAAAGATGGCTTAGATGTTTATGTTATGGCTGAACTGCCATCTAACGTAGTGTTAGCTGATGAGTTTTTAAAGATATTTGATGGTATGAGTATTGGTAGTAATGATCTTCTTCAATTAACGATGGGCATTGATCGGGATAATGGTAATTTAGCTAAAATAGCTGATGAGAATAATCCTGCTATTAGGGGAGCAATAAGCCAAATAATTAAAGCTTGTAAAGCTAAAAATAAATACGTGGGAATTTGTGGTCAAGGCCCGAGCGACCTTCCAGAGTTTGCCGAGTTCCTACTCAAAGAGGGGATTGAGAGCATTTCCTTAAACCCAGATACCATCATCAAAACCATTCTCAATTTAAGTAAAAAGTAATATATGCAAAAAATGATTATGCAAAAAATTAAACAAAAGGAGAGGAGAATGGAAGGAGTTGAACTCCTTCCTGTTTTTCCATAGGCTTTACTTTGTTATGGTTCAAAATATTACTCTTTCAACAGGTGAATACTATCATATCTACAATCGCGGAGTAGATAAACGGCAAATTTTTATTGATAAAGAAGATCATTGGAAATTTTTTGATTGTCTTAGAGATTTAAACAATGAAACTTATTACGAAGATAGATTAGGTATTTTAGGAATTTCAAAAAATTCCATAAGAGATTTAACATCGTATGACTTTAAAAGATTAGGAGGTTTTCTTAAAGAACAGAATAAATTAGTAGATGTAGTCAGTTATTCTCTAAACCCAAATCATTTTCATTTAATTTTAAAGCAATTACAAGATGAGGGAATTTCCAATTTTATGCAAAAAGTAAGCACGAGCTTTACTAATGATTTTAATAAAAAATATGATCGTTCAGGTACTTTGTTTCAAGGACGATTCAAGAGAATCCATATTGATAATGAACAATGTCTCTTGTGGTTGTTAGGTTATGTTAATGGTAACATTGAAATACATGGGCTAAGTAAGGCAAGCGATTACCCATGGTCAAGCTTGCAAGCAATCTGGAAGGAGTTCAACTCCTTCCGCGAGAGTGGGAAAAGTTGTTTATCAAATCTTTCGGTTTTAAGCGGACTAGATATTATCTTTTCAAAATTTAGTAGCGCAGAAGAGTTTAAAGACTTCATTAAACAAGTTATAATAGAAAGTAGAACAAAGAAAGGAATAGAACAATATTTATTAGAATAAGTTTAACTTGGAAGGAGTTCAACTCCTTCCTAGGTATCTATGCAAGAAACAAGAAACAAAAGAAAAGGGTTTACTTTAATAGAACTATTAGTAGTGATAAGTATTATAGGGCTTTTGTCCGGGATTGTTTTGGTTAGCTATGAGGGACAAACTGAAAGAGCTGAATTAAGCAATGCCATGCAATGGGCTAGTGGAGTAAAAAGCGCTTTGGGTGCTTATGCTGTAGGTGTTTGGCGGTTTGATTCAGTTAATGGGGGTATTACTCCTGATGGTTCAGGTGGAGGTAATAATGGGGCTGTTGTAGGGGCTACTTTAGTTGAGGGTTTGATTAGTAATGCGTTAAGTTTTGATGGGAGCAATGACTATGTAAGTGTGCCAAGTTCTCCTAATTGGAATTTTGGAGTAGACGATTTTTCAATTGGAGGATGGTGGTATTTTAACACTGTCAAGTCAAATCAATATTTTAATGATATAGGAAATAATGGTACACGTATTCAGCTTTACCGAAATGTTCTTTATTTACAAGTAATTGGTGGCACCACAGCAGTATCTTACTCGTGGGTTCCTAATACGAATCAATGGTATCATGTTTTTGCCACAAGAAATAATGGAATAGTTTATTTGTACATAGATGGTAAATTAGTAAGTTCAGCTACATATGAAGGAGCATTGGGAGCAACTGCTACGTTGACTATTGGGAATTATGGTGGGCATGGTGGGTATTCTCCTGATGGTCTTATTGACGATGTCCATATCTATTCAGAACCCTTATCTGCCATTGTTATTCAACAGCATTATGCTCAAGGTATAGAAACCCATCCTTTAGCTAATAAATAATACTTTAAATAAGAATATGCAAAAAGTAATTACATTTGGGTCGGGGACAAGAGATGTTTTTTTAGCCATGGCAAAAGGTGAAAAGTTCATGCCTGGCGCTAAAGTGGCTATTGACGACTTAGAGGGTCATACGGGAGGAGGGGGTACTAATGTAGCCTGTGGTTTGCGTAATTTAGGCATTAAGGCTTTTTACATGGGCAAAGTAGGGGATGATGAAATGGGCAAAGCGGTAGAAAAAGATTTATTAAGGTTTAGGGTTGGCTTAGGCTACCTAATAATTGATGGCAAACGTAAAACTGCTATGAGTGTGATTGTTTCTCCGTATAAAGGAGACAGAACTGCTTTAGTTTATAGAGGGGCTTGTCATTTTTTAGAAGAAACAGAAGTGCCGTGGAAAAGGATGCGTAAAGCAAATTGGTTTTACATTGCACCACTTAGAGAAGCATCGCTCAAGTTATTTCCAAAACTAATTAAGTTTGCCAAAGAGAATGGGATAAAAGTAATGGTTAATCCGAGCAGGGAACAGATAAAACATTTTGATTTAGCAAAGTTTAAAGATGTTGATGTGTTGATGGTTAATGGAGATGAGTTGAAAGCAATGGGTGGAATAGAGAAGGTGTGTAAGTCGTGCAAGGGAATAGTGGTAGTCACCAATGGCAACAAGGGCTCTGTGGTCTATAAAGATGATAAGATTTACAAGCAGGGGATTAAGGATAAAAAGGCGCCAAAAGAGAAAACTGGGGCAGGCGATGCTTATGGAAGTGGGTTTTTGGCTGGACTTTTAAAGAAAAATAATATAGAATACGCTATGCAACTTGGTACAGCCAATGCAGAGGCGTGTATAACTAAAGTAGGTGCTAAGAATGGCTTACTTAAAAAATCGTAAAATTATGCCAAAGATTATAATTGAACAAGAAAAATGTATTGGTTCTGGCACATGCGAAAGTTTGTGCAAAAAGTTTTTTAAACTGAAAGAGGATAATAAGTCATATTTAGAGGGTGGTAAACAAGTTGGCAAGAATCATGAACTTGAAATAGATAAGGTAGAACCGTGTGTTAAAGAAGCAGTAGAGTTTTGCCCAGTGCAATGTATCCACATAAAATAAATATAAACACACCAAGTGGCAGCCCTCTGCCGAGGGCGGAGCCCGAGGACGAGGTCTGACCTTGGGCTGAGGGCAAAAAATATTTCCCAAATGTGAGCGTAAATTATGTTTAATCTTAAAGCAACAATTAGAAAACAGATAGGAGGCGACCTAGACAAAACTAGAGAGCAGGGTAGCCTGCCCGCTGTTTTGTATGGTGAAGGAATTAAGGAGAACTTAAATCTAGAGGTGAAAGATAAAGATTTGGAAGCAGCATTGGCTGATGCAGGGGAGAGTTCTTTACTTGAGCTAGAAACAGATGGTAAAAAGTATGAGGTATTAATACATCAGGTTGCTAAAGATCCAGTTACAGATAAATTTTTACATATTGATTTCTATAAACCATCTACCACTAAGAAGATTGAGGCTGAGGTGGTGTTAGTATTTATAGGTGAAGAGGATGCGTCAGCTATCAAGAATTTAGGAGGTGTATTAAATAAGGAATTTCAGAGTGTCCATGTTAAGGGTTTGGCCCATAACCTACCAAAGGAAATTGACGTAGATGTGAGTGAATTAAATACTTTTGAAGATAGAATTTTAATTAAAGACTTAAAATTACCTGAAGGGGTAGAGATTTTAAGAGAAGCAGATGAAATTGTGGCTCATATAACCGAGCCAACTCAAGAAGTGGAAGAAGAGCCTAAACCAGCTGAGGGAGAGGAAGGTGGAGAGGGGACTGATAGCGAAGAAGGAGGAGAGAAGGAGGATGGTGAGGAAGGGGCTGGAGTGAAGAAAGAAGAAAAGAAAGAAAAAAAGAGCTAAGTAATTTGAGGTTATAACTTAGTCTAGCTAAATTTATGAAAAAAAACTTACTAATAATTGGTTTTATTGTTGTGGTAGGTTTTTTTTGTTTAAGTTTTGTTGATTTTGTTTCTGCCAATTTAGAAGTAGATTGCGAGTGGGGGAGAATAGAATCTGCAGAAAGTAATTTATCTAAAGAGGCATACACAGAGCTTTTAGAAAAATGTAAAGCATATTATCAAGAGAAAAGTGATGAAATGGAACAAGGGGCAGATGGTGCGGCAGAAGAAAAAAAGAATTTATCTAATCAGATTAATTCACTTAGTAGTAAGATTAGTAGTTTAAACTATCAGATATCTCAGGGTAATATTATGATTAAAGATTTATCTGGGCAGATAGATAATACTCAGGGTTCTATTGATCAAACTACTTTAAAGATTGGGGATATAAAAGAAAAGTTGGTTAATTTACTACAATTAAGATATGAAGAAGACCAACGTTCTACCATAGAGATACTATTAGCAGAAAAAGAAATGTCTGATTTTTTTGATAACTTAGTGGCTTTAGAAGTTTTAAATCTAGAAACTCAAAAATTATTAAAAAACATCAAAGATTTAAAAGGGGATTTAGAAATACAAAAAATCACTATGGATAGCGAGAAAGGGGAGTTAGAGAATTTAGTGATTATTCAAACTATGCAAAAGCAGGATTCGGCAGCACAAAAAGTTAATCAGGAGGACTTTTTACGGTTAACAGAAATAGAGTATCAAAGTTATTTAAAAGAACAAGAAAATGCTGAAGAGATAGCGACTAAAATTGGCAACTTATTATTCCAATTATTAGAAGTGCCTGATGGCGGTATTAAATTTGAAGATGCAGTAATTATTGCTAAAAGTATTTCTAAACAAACTGGGGTAAGAGCAGCTTTTTCTCTAGCAGTATTATGGCAGGAAACTAGAATAGGGCAATTAAAAGGTGGTTGTTTTTTAAAAGATAAATCAACTGGCACTGGCACTTATATCAAAACTGGTAATGTAGCACCTAAAACAATGAAGCCAACCCGTGATGTAAATCCGTTTATATCTATTGTTAACTCTTTAAACAGCTCTGGTAAATTAAAAACAGATGCTTATCATACACCTGTTTCTTGCGCTATGATTAGAGACGGCAGTTACTTTGGCTGGGGAGGGGCTATGGGACCAGCTCAGTTTATTGCCTCTACGTGGATGATTTATAAAGGAGAGATAGAAAAAAACACAGGCAATGTGCCTGCTAATCCGTGGAATGTAAGGGATGCTTTTATGGCTAATAGTCTTTATCTATCTAGACTGGGAGCTACAGCTCAAACTTATGAAAAAGAGATTTATAGTGCGATGAAATATTTTGGTTGTACTTCTTGGTGGTGCAGGGTTAATTATGGCGTACCAGTGATGAATGTAGCCGAGTGCTTAACTAACTACATTAACAACGGCTCTATGAGCAGCTCTTGTAGAAACTTAGTTTTTTAGCTTAGCATTTCTTGTAGTTTGCTAATCATTTTGTCTATTTTGCCGTCCATTATCTTTTCTATGTTATGAAAGGATTTTTTTATGCGGTGATCAGTAATTCTATCTTGGGGGAAGTTATAGGTGCGTATTTTTTCACTTCTATTTGCTGTACCAATTTGAGCCTGTCTATCTTCTTTAACTTCATCTGATTGGACCGCTTGCTCTTTGGCTAGTAATCTAGCTTTAAGCATAGCAATAGCAGTTTGCCTATTTTGTTCAAGATTGCGTTGAGTTTGTGAAGTAGCTACCTCACCAGAAGGAACATGAGTAATACGGATAGCAGTTTGCCTTTTATTAACATTTTGTCCGCCTTTGCCTGAAGAGCAGAAATAGTCGTATTTTAAATCATTAGGATTAATATCAATAGTAGCTTCTTCCCCTTTTTGCAGTATAGCTACTGAAGCAGTAGAGGTATGAATACGGTTACTTTTTTCAGTTTTAGGTACACGCTGTACTCTATGTACCCCACCTTCATTTTTTAATTTATTAAAAGCCCCCTTGCCTTTGATTTGGAAAGTAGTTTGCTTTAATCCACCAATGCCAATTGGACTTGATTCTTTAACTTTTACTTCCCAGCCTTGGCTAATGGCATATTTACTGTACATTTTGTATAAGTCTGAGGCAAAAATAGCAGCTTCGTCGCCACCAGCCCCAGCCCTTATTTCTATAATAATTGAATCCATATTGTTGAATAATAGCATTAAAAACTTGATTTTTCAAGATACTTTAGTATAATACTTTTATAACAAGGTAAATCATATATATGAAGAAAGATACACATCCAAAATATTTTGCTAACGCTAAAGTGCACTGTGCCTGTGGGGCAGGTTTTGAGGTTGGTTCAACCAAAGATATTATTGAAACAGAGGTATGTTCTCACTGCCATCCTTTTTACACTGGCAAGGAAAAGATTATTGATACAGCAGGTAGGGTAGAGAAGTTTAAACAAAGATTAGCTCAAAAGCAACCAACTAAAGCGAAGAAGGTAAAAGTGAAAGCACAGGCTAAGGATAAGCCAAAAGCCAAAGCTAAGGTTAAACCAGTTATTGAGGAAAAAGTAAAAGTAATTAATAAAAAAGATGCCAAGTAAAAGTGAAAAAACAATTCAAGAAATGACACAAGCTGGGGTACATTTAGGGCACCGTACCTCTAAACTTCATCCACAGATGGAAAGTTTTGTAGTAGGTATTAGAAATACCGTACATGTTATTGATTTAGAAAAAACTGCTATATACCTAGAAAAAGCCCTTAGCGTAATTAAAGAGTTAGCCAAAGAAAAAAAGAACATATTATTTGTTGGTACTAAAACTCCACTTAAAAACTTAGTTAAAGAAATTGCTGAGGCTAGTAATATGCCGTATGTTACTGAAAGATGGTTGGGCGGTACCTTTACTAATTTTAAAGTAGTTAGGCAGAGAGCAGAATACTTTAATACATTAAAAAGCGAACAAGAACAAGGGCAGTTAGATAAGTACACTAAGAAAGAAAGAATTAAGATTAATAAAGAATTGGGGGATTTAGAGAGTAAGTTTGGTGGGATTAAAGATATGGCTAATTTACCTGACGCAATATTTATTTGTGATATAATAAAGGATAAGTTGGCTTTAAAAGAAGCTACTGCAGCAGGCATTAAAACTATTGCTATTGTTGATACAAATGCTAACCCTGCTTTAGTAGATTATCCAATCCCTGCCACTGATGACGCTATTAGTGCAGTCAGATATATTTTAGAACAAATTAAAGATGTTATTGTAGGTTAACCCGACCCGAGGCCCGCCCTCGGGCTACAAATATAAATTTATGAGCTTAGATACTTTAAAACAACTAAGAGAAGAAACAGGCATTCCTATGATGGAATGTAAAAAAGCTTTAGATGAAGCAAAAGGGGACATAAAAAGAGCTAAAGAGGTTTTGCGTGAAAAAGGAAAAGAAATGGTTAAAGATAGAGCGGGCAGAGTAGCTGGTAAGGGGCTTTGTGCTACTTACACTCACGCTGGTGGCAGAATTGGTGTATTGTTAGAGCTATTATGTGAAACAGATTTTGTAGCTAAATCAGAAGATTTTGTTAAAACATCTCATGAGATTTGTTTACATATTGCCGCAGCTAAACCATTATTTGTTTCTGACGATGAAATTCCTGAAGAGTTTTTAGATGGCGAGAAAAAGATTTATACTAAGCAAATGGAAGACTCTGGCAAACCAAAAGAGATTTTAGATAAAGTAATTGAAGGCAAACTTAGTAAATACAAAAAAGAAGTTTCTTTATTATCTCAAGCATGGGTAAAAGATACTTCTAAAACTATTACTGATTTAGTAGATGAACTAAAAGCTAAAACAGGTGAAAACATTCAAGTAGGCAAATTTGCTAGGTTTGAAATATAATATGTTTATATTTTCTGTACAATTAATTACTATTTTAAGCGTAGGAGGTGTTTTGTTAATGATGGTTCGTAAAATGCCTCAGCTTGCAGAGCTACCTGAATCAGCTAGTGCCTCTAACTGGCACTTAGGCTCCCGTTTGTTTGGAACAGTAAAAGCACCATTTGTTTTGGTTAAAAAAGTGGCTCACGAGTTTAAGCATGCTGAAAAGGTAAACTTTAAGCACGAGCCAGTTAGCCAAGCTAACAAGGTAGATGACGGACATAATTATTGGACAGATATTAGAAGGAAGTAGAATTTTATAGTGCCCGGGTAGCTCAATGGTAGAGCAGGAAGTTTGTAACTTTCAGGTTGGGGATTCGAATTCTCTCCCGGGCTCCATGGCTCAAAGTTTTTACAATTCTAAAGAGTACAAAGAATTGCAAAGTCAAAAAATGAAAGAAAATTGGAAGAAGGGTCTTTTTGATTGTCTTTATAATCAGGAAGAAAGAATCTGTGATAGAAAAGGGTGCGAAGAAGTTTTCAAGGTTCAAAAGAGTGATCCAAAAGTTTATTGTAGTAGTAGTTGTGCAGCTAAGGTGAATAATGTGAAGAGGGGACCGAGGCCTGAGAGTGTAAAATTGAAAATTTCTAAAGCCCTAGAGGGCAGACCTAATCCACATAAAGGACATGGTCTAGCGGGAGGACCTAAGGTTCCAAGGATAGAGACTACGTGCACTAATCCCGAGTGTC